>NZ_CAWPCB010000052.1:0-173554 GCF_963886535.1 Proteus sp. G2675 | reverse complement strand
TATGGCGGTTAAAAACAACTTATTTGGTGGCTTTCTATTCTTTGTGCTGTTAAGCATCATTATTGGCTTGAGTATTATCCCATTTGGATTAGGCTTATTTATCACTATTCCACTCTCTTTTACTGCAATGTATGGATCATATCGCCATATTTTCTATCAGAAAAATATGGGTAATATGACTAATAACCATACTGATAACAATGACAATAATGGTGATGGTGGGAATAAAGTTTCTTTAAATAAAACCGCAGAATCGAATATCGGTAAATTAGTCAGTTAAATATTTTATAATTTTGGATAACCCAAAAACAGCCACCTAATTAATGGATGGCTGTTTTTTTATTAATATAACTTAGCTGGCAAATGGGTTTTTATTATCATAAGATTGATTAAATAATACATCAGAATTTAAGTAATGATAAATTTCGTCAACGATTTCTATCCCCTCTTTTTCGCTTCGCTGCGCTGCAAGCTGACTATTTTCCCCAGGATATAATACCTGTTCAAAACCGACTGCAGGCTTAATACTCTTTAACTCAGCCATTACTTGAGAAATGTGTTTTTTAAATAAATCAGCATCAGTGAAGAAGGCTGGATTAATCACAATGTGGAGCTGGCCTAATTCACGACCTTGTGTCAAATCATGATACATAGAGCTAACATGTTTACCAAAGGGTAATCCTAATAAAATACCGGACAATACATCGACCATCATCATCAAGCCATAGCCTTTTGGCCCCGCAATAGGTAATAAACCTTTTACTGCAAAGGGATCACAGGTTGGTTTGCCCGCTTCATCTACCGCCCATGTGTCAGGAATGGCACTATGTTTAGCTCGCGCATCGAGAATTTTACCCCATGCCTGCACCGTCGTCGCCATATCAAAGGTAATAGGTTTATCATCTGCACTCGGGGCTGAAAAAGCGATAGGATTAGTGCCATAATAAACTTCAGAGCCACCAAATGGCACTACCATAGGATCCGATTGGCAAAGTGAAATACCAATCATTCCAGATGCAGAGGCTTGTTCTACAAAGTAGGATAACGCCCCACTATGACCAATACGTCTAACCCCAACAACAGCAATGCCTTTCTCTTGTGCCATATTAATCGCGTGCTCCATGGCCTGCTTAGCAGCAACATGTCCAGCACCATTATCACCATCAAAAATCGCACTACAAGGTCCTGTCTCTTGATAAGTAAACTTAGGATGCGTATTTGTTCCTCCCTTACTAATGCGCTCAGCATAATATTCCACACGTACAGCACCATGGGAATGAATTCCTTTCACATCAGCATGAACTAATACATCGGCAACAATGTCTGCATGGTTTTCATTCAGTCCTGCATTATGTAACTTATTTTTGATTAATTGGTGTAACTGCTGTTTAGAAATTATCATACAATAGGCTCTTTAGTAGGGTTCTAAATAAATAGAAACGTCATAAGATAATTGAAATTAACTTGAGCGATAATTTTAATGTAGCAGTATAGAGATGATCTGCTGTGATCAGTTTAACCAATAGCGAATTGCATTATATTTTTATTTAATCTCACTTATTTTAGTAAGAATTTTTTAATAATCATCTGTTTTTTCTGCACCTGATAACTGTTATTAAATAATATTAAGAGCAATAAAACGCTCTTTTATTAAAAAATCATCAGTAAAAACCCACCTGCTATTATTTATTAATAATGTCACCCTTCATCTGTATCAAAGAGAAAAAATGATATGTTTCTTTTGATCATTTAAGTCCATTTAGGTAGTCTGTAATAACAATTATTATTTGTGGAATAAAGAATGATAAATAAAGAAATGTTAAAGAACCTAAAGTATTTTGAAAAAACACCATTGATTCATCATATTAATTATTCCCTAACTGAAGATGCTAAAAAAAATATACTAAACGGCTGGTTACCTGCATGTATGGAAGATAAATGGCTTTCATATAGTATAGAAAACTGTGTCTATGTTCATCGCAGTTGGAGTGGCCATTTAATGTATAAATTCACTATTGATAATAACACCATTGATTTTATAGAAATTGCAATGGACGATTTTGTTGATATGACAAATGAAAGAAAAATAGAAGTATTCTTCTCTTTGTTGCCTTACTTATCTCAACCTCATTGAAGTATTAGATACTGAAGCTAGTATATAGCCAGAATATAAAACATTAATAAAATTATACTCAGGTTAAAAGGTTAATAGAAATTACCACCACTAGTCTTTTGATGCTCTTTATACCATTAAAAAACCCCCTGTTTAATAGGGGGTTTTAATATTATAACCACTGAGTAATTAGGTTTTTATTAACCAATATACTCAAGGCCATTCATATAAGGACGTAAAACTTCTGGAATTTCAATACGACCATCAGCGGTTTGATAGTTTTCCATAATGGCGACTAAAGTACGCCCTACAGCTAAACCTGAACCATTTAAAGTGTGCACAAGTTGAGTTTTCTTGTCACCTTTAGCACGGAAACGTGCTTGCATACGGCGTGCTTGGAAATCCCAGCAGTTAGAGCATGAAGAAATTTCACGGTAGGTATTTTGTGCCGGTACCCACACTTCTAAGTCATAGGTTTTACGTGCACCAAAGCCCATATCACCTGTACAAAGTACCACTTTACGGTAAGGCAGATTGAGCAATTGCAACACTTTCTCTGCATGGCCAGTTAGCTCTTCTAATGCATCCATTGATTTTTCAGGATGTACAATTTGTACTAACTCTACTTTATCAAATTGGTGCATACGGATCAGACCACGTGTATCACGGCCATAAGAGCCCGCTTCTGAGCGGAAACATGGCGTATGTGCAGTCATTCGCAATGGTAGTTCGTCTTCTTCGAGAATAACGTCTCTAACCATATTGGTAACAGGTACTTCTGCTGTTGGGATCAGCGCATATTGGCTTTCAGACTCTTCTTCAAGTGGTTTGGTATGGAATAAATCACCACTGAATTTAGGTAACTGTCCTGTGCCATATAAAGTGGCATGGTTAACTAAATAAGGCACATACATTTCTTGATAGCCATGTTGTTCTGTATGCAAGTTCAGCATGAACTGGGCGATCGCGCGATGTAAACGTGCAATTTGACCTTTCATCACAACAAAACGTGAACCGGTGATTTTCACGGCAGATGGGAAATCTAAACCATCTGTGAGTTCACCTAGAGTAACGTGATCTTTTAATTCAAAGTCATAAGTCTTTGGTTCACCCCAGCGAAATACTTCAACGTTCTCGCTGTCATCTTTACCATTAGGCACAGAGTCATGAGGCAGATTCGGTAAAGTTAACGCATAGTCACGAATGTCGGCTTGCAGTTTATCTAATTCCGCTTTTGCCGCTTCAAGTTTTTCACCTAATTGGTTAACTTCCTGACGAAGTGGCTCAATATCTTCACCACGCGCTTTAGCAGCACCAATAGACTTCGATCGGGAATTACGTTCTGCTTGCAGGGATTCTGTTTCAACCTGTAACACCTTACGGCGTTCTTCTTGTTGACGAATTTTTTCCACATCGAGGGTAAACCCCCTGCGAGCCAGTTTTTCGGCGACCGCGTCTAGCTCATTACGCAGTAGATTTGGATCGAGCATGCTTATCCTGTGCTTATTGATAGATTAATAAAAACCTTATCTCCTATCATTCTCTTGTTTACCTATCGCGAAGATACCTGAGATAAGGGGTAGTTAAAAAAATTACTAATGATTGAATAACCTTACCGCATCTTTACAATTTGCGATAGCGTTTTGTCACACTATTTTGATCTTGCTGAGAAAGCCAGTCTAATTTCTCAGCAAGCTTGATCTCTAACCCTCGATTAACAGGGTGATAATAACGCGTTTGTGCCATTTCAGCAGGAAAATAGACCTCTCCTGCCGCATAAGCATTAGGTTCATCATGAGCATAGCGATACTCTGCACCTAAGCCCATCTCTTTCATTAATTGCGTTGGCGCGTTACGTAAATGTGCAGGTACATCATAATCAGGTTTACTTTTCGCATCTGCCAGTGCGGCTTTATAAGCGGTATACACGGCATTACTTTTCGGCGCACAAGCAAGATAAACAATCGCTTGTGCTATCGCACGTTCACCTTCTGCAGGGCCTACCCGCGTAAAGCAATCCCATGCAGCGATGGCAACTTGCATAGCTCGAGGATCTGCATTACCGACATCTTCTGAAGCAATAGCCAGTAAGCGACGAGCAACATACAGTGGATCTCCCCCCGCAGTGATGATACGAGCATACCAATAAAGTGCTGCATCAGGTGCCGAGCCACGTACTGATTTATGCAAGGCAGAGATAAGATCGTAAAATCGATCACCTTTATTATCAAAACGGGCGCTACGTTCACCACTAATTTCTTTTAGTAATTCCGCTGTTAGCGTTCGTTTGCCTTGGCTATCGACTTCTGCCATATCAGCCATCATTTCAAGCAGGTTGAGTGAACGGCGCGCATCACCATTGACTAATTCAGCAATCATTTTGCGTGTATTATCAGGTAAAATAATATTACGCCCACCTAAACCACGTTCAGTATCATCTAATGCTTGCTGTAATACCTGTTCAATGTCTGTTTCTGTCAATGAGCGTAGCAGGTAAACTCGTGCACGTGATAGCAGTGCCGAATTTAATTCAAAAGAAGGGTTTTCCGTTGTTGCACCAATAAAGGTGATAGTGCCATCTTCAATATGTGGCAAAAAAGCGTCTTGTTGGCTTTTATTAAAACGATGAACTTCATCAACAAATAGGATGGTTCTACGCCCCGCATTTCTATTTTGGTGCGCTATGTCAATGGCGGCCCTGATCTCTTTGATCCCTGACGTCACCGCAGAAAGTCTTTCTATATCCGCTTGGGCATAGCGCCCGATAATTTCAGCTAATGTGGTTTTTCCTGTACCCGGAGGTCCCCATAAGATCATTGAATGCAATTGGCCTGCTTTTATCGCCCGTGGTAGCGGTTTACCTTCAGCGAGTAGATGCTTCTGCCCAATATACTGTTCTAATGTTTCAGGCCGCATTCTCGCGGCCAGAGGTTGAAATTCATTTTGTGAAAAGTCGAGTGATAAATTACTCAAAATAGCCTCACTAGCGTTGGTCATCCACCGTCACACCCGCGGGTGGTGTAAAGCGGAACGCTGATGCATCAATGGGGGCGACCTTTTGTGCCGTTAATTGGTATTGGCTGACTTGCCCATCTTGCTCTGTAGCCGCAAATTGTTGGATTTGACCATTAGGTGAAACGGTAATAGAAAAGTGCTTTAAATTGTTCTCTGTTTTAGGGGTTAATTCAAAGCGATCACCATTTTGCTTAACATCGTAATTTTGCCATTCTTTACTATCATTACGCGCAATCAACATAAAAGGGGTATTCGTTGTGGCACTCTCTAACCAAGTTGCCGTCACTTGTTCGACAAATGGGTTATAAAACCACAATGTTTTACCATCAGAAATTAGTGTGCTCTCATCCGGTGCCGTCATTTGCCAATTAAACAGATCAGGACGCTGTACTTTTAAATGTCCTTCCCCTTTTTGAATTAACGCACCTTCGTTACTGGTCACCGTTTGACTAAAGTTAGCCTGAAAGCTATTCACTTTATTAAGACGTTGTTGTAAGTCTTGACGAGCATCCGCCCAAGCGGCTTGGCTACCAAACAACGCGATAGCACAGACTGTGAGTAATACTTTTTTCATTCAACACGCCTCTGACTGAGATTACGCCGACATCATGTCGGCGTATAAGTTATAGTGATATTTATTAGATTATCATGCTGATTTAAGCGCTGATAACTCTGTTTTCAAGATATTACATTTCTGCTGGCGGTGGTGATAATACATCACGCGTATTATTGTGATTAGGTGCACTGACAATACCCTGCATCTCCATCTGTTCAACAATTCTGGCTGCACGGTTATAGCCAATTCTAAATTGACGCTGTACACCCGAAATAGAGACTCGCTGTTTTTCAACCACAAATTCTACGGCCTGATCAAATAGCGGATCAAGCTCTTCACCATCATCATAACCACCACCATTGCCACCTTCGCCTTCTTCACCACATTTGGTAATGGCTTCAATATATTGAGGTCGGCCACGTGCTTTCCAGTCTGTTGCAACCGCATGTACTTCATCATCGCTGACAAATGCACCATGTACACGCTCTGGCATATAGCCATTAGGGGCATAAAGCATATCACCCATACCTAACAAGGATTCGGCACCACCTTGGTCTAAAATAGTGCGCGAGTCGATTTTACTCGATACGGTAAATGCGATGCGACTTGGAATATTCGCTTTAATTAAACCAGTAATAATATCCACTGAAGGGCGCTGAGTGGCTAATACTAAGTGAATTCCCGCCGCACGTGCTTTCTGTGCTAAGCGAGCAATTAATTCTTCCACTTTTTTACCCGCGGTCATCATTAGATCAGCAAACTCATCGACGATGACAACAATATAAGGCTCTTTTTCTAACATAGGCAACTCAGGTGCCATGCTGTCAGAAGGTTTCCATAGTGGATCTGGAATTGGACGCCCCATGGCTTCCGCTTCTTTAATTTTTTCGTTATAGCCCGCAAGGTTACGTACCCCTAATGCGGACATTAATTTATAACGGCGTTCCATTTCTGCGACACTCCAGCGCAAAGCACTCGCAGCATCTTTCATATCTGTCACCACTTCGGTTAACAGATGCGGAATACCTTCATAAACCGATAATTCCAACATTTTCGGGTCAATCATAATAAAGCGTACATCTTCTGGCTTCGCTTTATAGAGAATGCTGATGATCATCGCATTCACCCCAACAGATTTACCCGAACCTGTAGTACCTGCAACCAGTAAGTGAGGCATTTTAGCCAAGTTAGCAACCACAGGTTGCCCACCGATATCTTTCCCTAATACCACAGTTAATGGTGAACGACTGTCACGGAATGCATCACTATCTAATAGTTCACGCATATAGACGGTTTGGCGTTTTTTGTTTGGTAACTCAAGCCCAACATAAGGTTTGCCCGGTATAACTTCAACAATACGCACTGCCGTCGTGGAAAGTGAACGTGCTAAGTCGCGGGATAGATTTGAAATACGTGCAGCTTTTACACCAGGCGCTAGCTCTAGCTCAAAACGGGTGATCACCGGGCCCGGTGAAATACCAACCACTTTTGCTTTAACACGGTAGTCATTTAAACGCGCTTCAATTAACTTACCAATACGCTCAAGCTCAAACATATCAACAGGTTCATCATCCATAGGAGGAGAGGTTAATAAGTCAAGTGATGGCATTGGTGTTGTTGGTTTTTGTAACGGCCTATCATTGCGCATTAATAACGGATGAATTAATGACTGTTGCTGTTGCTGTTGCTGTTGCTGTTGCTGTTGCTGTTGCTGTTGCTGTTGCTGTTGCTGTTGCTGTTGCTGTTGCTGTTGCTGTTGCTGTTGCTGTGCAAAATGTTGAGCCATCTGTGCTTGAGGCTCAATAGGTGTTTGCCCTACAGAAGATACAGAAGATACTGGCTCTGCAGGGGTTACCATCGGCGTAAAAACAGGCTCTGCAGGCTCTTCATCTAACAAATCATCCACCGGTGATAACGAGCCTAATGCATCAAGATTTTCTTGTAACTCGATAGTCGGTGTGTATTCCTCTTCTTCATCATCACGAGGTGATACTTGTAAGAATGCATCACTGTTAGGATAAAGAGTGCTGTTATCAGTCTGTTGAGTAACAGGGGTAGATTGAGACGCAAAAGAGTGCTGAATATGGGGATGATACCCTTGTGCCGAGGCTGGCGTTTCGGATGCTCCAGTCGTGACTGATGGCAATACCTCGTCATCTTCATCCTGTAAAACATCCTCACCGTAGCGTTCTTGCAGTTGTTGCTTAAACTGCTCAGCGAGGTGTTGTTCATACTCATCACTCTCCTCTCCTGTTTCTTGCGCAGAAAAGGTATGGGTATCAATGAAAGGTTGATTATCAGACTCGTCATAGGTTGACTGCGAGCTAGATGTCGCTGATGACATCGTGATGGTTGGCTCAACATTTTGTGTTGCTGATGTATCCTCACCATAGCGCTCACGTTGTTGCTCAAGAAATTGCTGACGTAACGATTGTTCGAAATTAGCCTGCTCTTGTATATCCGCTAAATCGTCTTCATGATCTTGTTGAAGCGCTTCTTCACGGCGGCGTAATTCCGCCTCACGTTGTGATGGGATACGAATACCATAAAGCTCTCGACGCGTTGGTAATCGTACCGGATTTGGTCGAGGTAATTCAGGCCCTAATCCTTGTTTAACTTGTGCACCGTGACTGACTATTGCTGCTGTTGCCACACTGGCAACACCGGCGGCTGTTTGAGTTAATGAAGCTGAATTGCTATCTGTTGATGTAGCTGATGTAGCAGATGGCGTAAATAATGATGCACTATGGTCGCTATTATCCGCCGCTGTTTTTTGCGAGACAATTGGCGCTTCGTTTGTCTCAATAGGTTTGTTTTCCGTCAATGGCATGGTTGTCGGTACTTCTTCTGTCACGACACCATTGTCTGCCATAGAGTCAGAGGAATGCGCTTGTTGCTTAAGAAATGCCGATGGTATTTCAAAGCGATAGTGTTCAGGTTCAGGCTCAGTGACTGGGCTAGCGTCATGAGTAGCCATAATGGATGGCGGTGTTACTTCTGCATCATGGGTTGTGGCATGCGTCGGTTGTTGATTATCAACAATATGCTCTGCCCGCTCTTTGCTCTCGTGCGCCTCAGCGATAACTGTCTCTGTGGCTGAAATCGTTGGGGTTGCAGATCCGCTAGCAACTTCTGAAGTTTCAGTTATATCATCATGTTGTGGCGTGATCGCCATTTCTTGCTGACGCGCTAACTCAAGGGCGGAAGGTGCAGAAAAGAGAATATCATCACTATCTGGTTCTATTTGCGCAGAAAGTTGATGTTCTGGCTGGGTGTTGTTATCCACCAGCGCCTCAGGATCTGCCTGAGCAGGATCGGCGGGTTCTTCATAATCATCATAATCAATATCTTTTTGACCACGATTAGTAATAAAAGCAACCGCACCTAAGATAACCGCACCAATCTTTTCGGTAATCGTCAGCCATGACCAGCCAGTAAATAGCGTAAAGCCTATCGCCCATACTGATAGTAGCGCCAGTGTTGCACCTAGCATATTAAACCAAGGTAGCAATGCCTTGCTAAATAAGCTACCAATCACCCCACCAGAGCTAAAATTGTAGATATCATCAAAATTAAGATCAGCTAACGCACAAGATGTAAGAACCAGAGCCAAGGCACCAATTGTACGTAATGCAAGGGAGAAAAAATCTGTGTATTCACGATTTTTTTGATGACGTAATGCATTCCAGCAACCAAATACCACCACAATAGGGATTGCATAAGCGAGCAAGCCAAATGCTGAAAAAAGGATATCAGCAAGCCATGCACCAATATTGCCACCTAAGTTTTGAATAGGTTCATTCCACGTGGTTTGTGACCAACTCGGATCGGCTGGATGGAAGCTCAGTAAAGAAATCATTAAAAAGATAGCACCAATGCCTATCAAAATAAGAAGGGCTTCCCAAATACGACGGCGGTTACTTATCTTAGTAAAACGAATATTTTTATCTTCTGTATATTCCTGGCTCAAAGAGGGCTCTCCAGGTTTCACTTAAGGTTTAAACGGAACAACGCTGAGATAACCCAGCGTTGAAACTGTATACATAAACAGGAGTGTACCTAACTTTATCCTGTTTTGCACTAACCTATTAGCAGGCTTAGCGTGTTTTAATCACTAGGCGATTGCTTTGTTTTACTTCTTCCATCACCACATAAGTGCGGGTGTCGTTTACACCAGGAAGACGTAATAGCGTTTCGCCTAATAATTTACGATAAGCAGACATATCAGGTACACGAGTTTTCAACAGATAGTCAAAGTCACCAGAAACTAAATGACATTCTTGGATCTCTTCAAGTTTTTGAACAGCCATATTAAATTGTTCAAAGACATCTGGTGCACCACGGTTTAATGTGATTTCCACAAATACCAACAGAGATGCATCTAGGTAATGGGGGTTTAATAGCGCAGTATAACCAGAAATAAATCCTTGGCGTTCTAATCGGCGTACACGCTCTAAACATGGGGTTGGTGATAAACCAACGCGTTTAGACAGCTCAACGTTTGAGATACGACCATCTTTCTGAAGCTCATTTAGAATATTCCGGTCTATTCTATCAAGATCTTTACCCGGACGTTTTTTATTATCAATCATCTCTATACTCTCTTTCTCTTTTTCTCTTACTTTATTTTCCTATACCCATACCTGTACACCTTCAGCATCATATTGAGACCTCGGTATCAAACGGTCAGAGCAAACTACCAATCTATTTTTATTTAATGCCAGATAAAACAATCATTTTATCCAAATTCTTATCTATTCATCTTGCAAAAGCACTATCCTATGCCCTGTCTGTCTAAAAAATAATACCTATTACGTCTGAGGATAATTATCTTTTACAGTCATGTTTTCGCAAATGTACAGCGGATTGTCAAAGCAAATGAGCAAAAATCAGAACAAGGCGCTATGTTATTGTCTATATATGCAAGATAAACAGCAATTGTAAAGCAAAATGTTTCAGGTTAATTCGATGATGTTAACGCAATATAACTCTATAATTATTAAACTATATTACTATTAACTATTGCTAAAATAGTTAAAATATTATCGCTATTTCCCTTTCTTGGCTTTTTTTAACGTCTTATTTCTCCTACAATCGCTCAATTCGCATCAAGCCTAATCAAAGATGAGGTATCCATGAGCACCATCAAACATAGCAAACTTATTATTTTAGGTTCAGGTCCTGCCGGCTATACTGCAGCAGTTTATGCAGCACGAGCTAACCTAGAACCCGTGCTGATTACGGGTGTTGAAAAAGGAGGACAGCTCACTACCACAACTGAAGTTGAAAACTGGCCTGGCGACCCTGAAGGATTAACTGGTCCTGGTTTAATGGATCGCATGTTTCAGCACGCTGAAAAATTTAATACCGAGATTATCTCTGACCATATCAACAAAGTCGATCTGAAAAACCGACCTTTCCGCCTATTTGGTGATGAACAAGAATATACTTGTGATGCCTTGATCATTGCAACAGGGGCATCAGCACGTTATATCGGTTTACCTTCTGAAGAAGCATTTAAAGGCCGTGGTGTTTCTGCCTGTGCAACCTGTGATGGCTTTTTCTATCGTAACCAGAAAGTTGCTGTTGTCGGTGGCGGTAATACTGCCGTAGAAGAAGCACTGTATTTAGCAAATATCGCCTCAGAAGTGCACCTAATCCACCGCCGCGATTCATTCCGCTCTGAAAAAATCTTAATTGACCGTTTAATGGACAAAGTTAACAGTGGCAATATCATTTTGCATACCGATCGTACCTTAGATGAAGTGTTAGGTGATGATATGGGTGTCACTAAAGTGCGCTTAAAAGATACGAAAAGTGATAAAACCGAAGAGCTAGAGGTCATGGGCGTCTTTATTGCTATTGGTCATAGCCCTAACACGGCAATTTTTGAAGATCAATTAGCCTTAGATAACGGTTACATTAAAGTTCAATCCGGTACGCAAGGCAATGCTACCCAAACATCTATTGAAGGTGTTTTTGCCGCAGGTGATGTAATGGATCATATTTATCGTCAAGCCATTACCTCAGCTGGTACAGGTTGTATGGCTGCTTTAGATGCAGAACGTTACTTAGACGCACTAAAATCTAACTAAAATCCTCACTTCCTTTCAAGGCGCTATTTCAGTAGCGCCTTTTACCATGTAACATACTAGCTTGGTCGTTAAAGAGTAATCATTATTATTCTTGGCGTTTTTGATACTTTGTATCTCACCTGCAGATTTGAATCTTTTCTCATGGATAAAACTAAACAAAATGAATTGGTTCGATGGCTGAAACAGCAAAGTGCTCCAGCCCGCCGTTGGTTACGGCTATCAATGATTTTAGGGGTAGTCAGTGGTTTATTAATTATTGCGCAAGCATGGTTATTAGCCATTCTACTACAAGCGTTCATTATGGATGGGCTAAGTCGTGATACACATACGACTACTTTCCTTATCCTTATCAGCATCTTTATTTTACGCGCTGTCGTGATGGCGATACGCGAACGTGTAGGCTATCGCTGTGGTATGGCGGTCAGACAGCAAATTCGCAAAATAGTACTTGATAGACTTGAAGCGCTAGGCCCTGTATGGGTCAAAGGCAAGCCCGCAGGAAGTTGGGCAACGATTATTCTAGAACAAATAGAAGATATGCAAGATTACTATGCGCGTTATCTACCGCAAATGTATCTCGCCTCTATTGTACCTTTGCTTATTCTTATTACCATTTTTCCTATTAATTGGGCCGCAGGATTAATTCTTTTTGTCACAGCCCCTCTTATTCCTTTATTTATGGCGTTAGTTGGCTTAGGCGCAGCAGATGCTAACCGGCGTAATTTTCTTGCCTTAGGTCGCTTAAGTGGCAACTTCCTTGATAGATTACGTGGTTTGGATACATTGCGCCTATTCAACCGTGGTGATGCAGAAGTAAAACAGATAACGGATGCAACGGAAGACTTTCGTAAGCGAACCATGGAAGTGCTACGTATGGCATTTCTCTCTTCTGGCGTATTAGAATTCTTTACCGCCGTATCCATTGCGGTCGTCGCGGTCTATTTTGGTTTTTCCTATCTTGGAGAATTGAGCTTTGGTGATTATGGGTTAGGCGTGACGTTATTTTCTGGTTTTTTAGCCCTGATCCTTGCCCCTGAGTTTTTCCAACCATTACGCGACTTAGGCACCTATTATCATGCTAAAGCACAGGCGGTAGGTGCAGCTGGCTCCTTGGTTGAGTTTTTAGAAGCCGAAGGTGAACAGCCCCAACCTACGGGTAATCAAACTATTAATACCGACCAAGGTATTGAAATAGTTGCCCAACAATTAGAAATTTTGTCACATCAAGGAGCCAAACTGGCAGGCCCTCTTAACTTTACCATTCATCCCAAACAGCGTATTGCACTGGTCGGGCAAAGTGGCGCAGGCAAGAGCTCATTACTTAATGTATTGTTAGGTTTTTTACCTTATCGTGGCTCGTTAACCGTCAATGGTGTTGAGTTAACTCAACTCTCTCCACAGGCATGGCGACAATGTATCAGCTGGGTGGGACAAAACCCTAACTTACCAGAGCAAACCCTGCTGGATAATATTCGTTTAAGTGATCCGAACGCCAGTGAAGCGAAGATAAATCAAGCTATTGAAAAAGCTTATGTAAGTGATTTTATTAACGAATTACCGGATGGTTTAAACACCATTATTGGTGATAATGCTGCCCGTCTTTCTGTTGGTCAAGCCCAACGTATTGCGGTAGCTCGCGCCCTGTTATCACCTTGTCACTTTTTATTATTAGATGAGCCAGCAGCAAGTTTAGACTCTCACAGTGAACAGCGCGTTATGCAAGCGCTTAATGAAGCTTCATTACATCAAACGACGCTGTTGATTACCCACTTATTAGAAGAAACGATGGAATATGATCAGATTTGGGTAATGGAAAAAGGGCAAGTCATTGAAACTGGGACTTATCAGTCACTCAGTCAACAACATGGTGCCTTTGCTCGTCTTCTTGCTCATCGTAAAGAGGAACTTTGATCATGAGAGTACTGCTTCCTTTTCTCGCGTTATACCGTCGTCACTGGTTTATGCTGTTACTGGGTATTTTGTTGGCAATTTTAACATTGTTAGCCAGTATCGGCCTTTTAACACTTTCAGGCTGGTTCTTAGCGGGCACGTCATTAGCGGGTTTTGCGGGCATTTATAGTTTTAACTATATGTTACCCGCCGCTGGGGTACGAGGTGCGGCAATATTTCGTACTGCGGGGCGTTATTTTGAGCGTCTTGTCAGTCATGATGCCACCTTTCGTGTACTCTCACACTTGCGTGTTTTCACTTTTAAGAAAATTTTACCGCTCTCTCCTGGGGGGATCGCCCGTTTTCGTCAAGGTGAATTACTTAACCGTTTAGTGGCTGATGTTGAAACCTTAGATCACCTTTATATTCGGGTGATCTCACCGATAATTGCCGCCTTTGTGGTTATCATGACCATTATGTTTGGGCTTGGGCTTATTGATGCTCGCTTAGCAAATACGCTAGGTGGTATTATGCTCACCCTGCTGGTGGTATTACCTTTTGTATTTTATTATGCCGGAAAGCCCATTGGTCGTGATCTCACAGATCTAAGAGGGCAATATCGCACCGTACTCACCAGTATGTTACAAGGGCAAGCTGAATTAACAATTTTTGGCGCCCTTCCCCGCTTTAGACAAAATTTAGCGCAACTTGAAGCACGCTGGCTGCGCCGTCAAGCACAACAAGCTAACTTAACTGGTTTATCTCAATCGCTAATGATTTTAGCCTCGGGATTAACCGCCACACTGATTTTATGGTTAGCTGCCGATGGTATTGATGCCCACTTTATGCCAGAAGCACTCATCGCCCTCTTTACTTTCTGTGCATTAGCGGCATTTGAATCGCTCGGCCCTGTGACTGTCGCATTTCAACATTTAGGGCAAGTCATGACATCGGCTACGCGTATTACACATTTAATTGAGCAACAACCCGATGTCACCTTCCCAGCCCAAGGGGGAGAGATAAAACAGAGCGCCTCATTAACGCTACGGGATGTCTGCTTTACCTATCCTAATCAACCCATGCCTGTGATCAATCATGTTGATCTCACCATTGAAGCGGGACAACATGTGGCATTACTCGGTAAAACAGGTTGTGGTAAATCAACACTCTTACAGTTAGTCAATCGCGCGTTCGATCCCTCTCAGGGTATGATCACTTTAAATCATTTGCCTCTTGCTGATTATGATGAAGCGACATTACGTTCAATGATGTCTGTTGTACCTCAACGTGTGCATGTTTTCAGCCATACTTTAAGAGAGAACTTAATTATGGCAAAAGACGATGCGACAGATGAAGAGCTTACTCATGTTCTCCGCCAAGTGGGTCTTGAACAACTGGTCGAAAATGATGAAGGTTTAAATGCATGGATGGGTGATGGTGGAAGACAGCTTTCTGGAGGCGAACAACGACGTTTAGGGCTGGCAAGAGCCATACTCCATAATGCACCACTTATTTTACTTGATGAGCCAACAGAAGGTCTTGATGCAGACACAGAGCAACAGATCCTCGCGCTATTACAGCAACATTGCCAAGGAAAAGCGGTATTAATGATCACCCACCGACTTTCTGGGTTAGATAAAATGGATAAAATTTGTGTGATGGATGGCGGTCATATTGTCGAAACCGGCACGCATCGTCAGTTATTACAACAGCAAGGTCAGTATGCTAAATTTCATCAAAGACAAGCATTGTTAATGCCACATGATGAGGCGTAATATGCCGTTGTTTCAATTAGATGAACACGATGTGACTTTTCCTGCCCCCCATTTGGCTTTAAAAGAGCCAAGTGGGTTATTGGCAATTGGCGGCGATATTTCCCCTGCTCGTTTGAAAGAGGCTTATCAAACGGGGATTTTCCCTTGGTATACACCCCATGAAACGCCGTTATGGTGGTCACCCGATCCCCGAGCCGTCTTACCCGCAGGAACATTGCATATTGGTCGTACGTTACGTAAGTTTTTACGCCAAGCGCCTTATACCATCACCTTAAATCAGGCATTCTCTGATGTCATTGAGGCCTGTAGTGTACGTGATGAGGGAACTTGGATAGGCCCTGATATAAAAAACGGCTATCGGGCATTGCACCAACAAGGAGAAGCCCATTCTGTAGAAGTTTGGGAGGGCGACGAATTGGTCGGTGGTTTATATGGGGTTAACGTTGGTGCCGTTTTCTGCGGTGAATCAATGTTTAGTCGTCGAAATAATGCTTCTAAATGTGCCTTTGTTGCTTTTTATAACCATTTTCTGCGTTATGGGGGTCAACTATTTGATTGCCAAGTGTTAAACTCTCATACGGCAGCATTAGGTGCGATAGAAATTGCCAGAGATCGCTATTTAGAGGCGCTATCTCGTTGGAAAAAGGTGATTATTGATAAAAAGTGTTGGTATCAGCAATCGTTGGAATTATAATCACCACTCGTTTTTGTAAAGCCCATCAGATTTTAAATAGAATTTCACTGCTGTGGTCTATACAAAAATTCATCTTGCACATCCAAAGTGTGGTTTGGATGTTGTTATTTTATTTGCAATAAATACCGCACAATAAAGAATTATGACTTGTGTTATTAACCTTGTTTTTCAGCAACTAAAACACAAGTAACGGTAAGGAATATTAACTTGTTAGCAAAGCAAACATCTTTGTTAACCAATAACATTCCTTTACATAGGACAATATTTTCGGCATTATCTTGCCGTTTAAAAAATATGGTTATTAAAACTTAGAGGATTAGATGGCCAAAGAAGACAACATTGAAATGCAAGGCACTGTACTGGATACTCTGCCAAACACGATGTTCCGTGTAGAATTAGAAAACGGACACGTCGTTACCGCTCATATTTCAGGAAAAATGCGTAAAAACTATATTCGTATCCTGACAGGCGACAAGGTTACCGTTGAGCTGACCCCATATGACCTGAGCAAAGGCCGTATCATCTTCCGTAGCCGTTGATCCCAATCCATTCTCTCCCGCAATATCATCATTTCGGGTGAAAAAAAACACCACAGGCAAAGCATGAATTGATGCTGACCTGTGGTGTCTGCTTTTTAGCCTAAGATAAACCGCTATTATTAAATAACGGTATCTTCTTTTTTAGCCAATTTTTCTTGGCTAGTAAATTGGTACTGTAATTTATTTTCTTGGTCATTTAAGGTCACAGAAACCGAGCCGCCATTAACTAACGAGCCAAACAGAATTTCATTGGCTAATGGTTTTTTCAGATTTTCTTGAATTACGCGAGCCATAGGTCTTGCTCCCATTGCTTTATCGTAACCTTTATCACTTAACCATTGGCGAGCTTCTTGACTTACCTCTAGCGATACCCCTTTATCATCCAATTGAGCTTGTAACTCGACAATAAATTTATCGACCACCATAGCAATAATATCGGCTGATAGCGCATTAAACCAAATAATGCCATCTAAACGGTTACGAAACTCTGGGGAAAACGCTTTTTTGATTTCAACCATGGCATCAGTGCTATGATCTTGTTCAGTAAACCCTATCGATTTACGTTGCGTTTCATGAACACCCGCATTGGTTGTCATCACCAAAATCACATTACGAAAATCAGCTTTACGGCCATTATTATCAGTAAGTGTTCCGTTATCCATCACTTGTAGCAGAATGTTAAACACATCAGGATGTGCTTTTTCAATCTCATCAAGTAACACTACAGAATAAGGGTTTTTAATCACCGCATCTGTGAGTAATCCACCTTGATCAAAACCAACATAACCAGGAGGTGCCCCTATTAAACGGCTTACCGTATGTCGTTCCATATATTCAGACATATCAAAGCGCAGTAGCTTAATATTAAGCGCTTTCGCCAACTGGACCGTTACTTCTGTTTTACCCACCCCAGTTGGTCCGGCGAATAAGAAAGAGCCAACCGGCTTATTCTCTTGCCCTAAACCTGCTCGGCTCATTTTGATAGATTCAGCCAAGGCATGAATAGCTTGATCTTGACCGAACACCAACATTTTTAATTGGTTATCCAGATTTTTTAGCATTGACTTATCACTGCTAGAAACCGTTTTTTCTGGAATACGGGCAATTTTTGCTACTACCGATTCAATATCAGAGACATTAATCGTCTTTTTACGTTTACTTGGTGCAATTAAACGGGTTTTCGCACCGGCTTCATCAATAACATCAATGGCTTTATCAGGAAGGTGTCTATCAGTAATGTATTTAACCGATAAATCAACAGCTGCCTGAATTGCCTTATTGGTATAACGCACATCGTGATGTGCTTCATACTTCTGACGCAATCCCTTAATAATCAATACGGTTTCATCTGCCGAAGGCTCAATTACATCAATTTTTTGGAAACGACGAGCCAAGGCGCGATCTTTTTCAAAGATCTGACTAAATTCTTGATAAGTGGTTGAACCAATCACACGAATACGACCACTTGATAATAGTGGTTTAATTAAGTTAGCGGCATCAACTTGTCCACCAGAGGCGGCACCAGCACCAATGATGGTATGAATTTCATCGATAAATAAGATACTTTTTTCATCTTTTTCAAGTGTTTTCAATAACGCTTTAAAGCGTTTTTCGAAATCACCACGATATTTGGTTCCTGCTAATAAAGATCCAATATCAAGGGAATAGAGCGTACAGCCTTTCATCACATCAGGCACATCATTTTGTTCAATACGCCATGCAAGCCCTTCTGCAATTGCCGTTTTACCGACACCCGATTCACCGACCAGTAATGGGTTATTTTTACGTCGACGACATAAGACTTGTATCGTTCTTTCTAATTCCGCTTGACGGCCGATAAGTGGATCAATTTTACCCTGACGCGCCAACTGGTTTAAGTTAGTGGTAAAATTATCCATGCGATCATCGCCTTGTGGCATCTCTTGTTGAGATTGTGCATTTATATCGCCCATATCAGACTGATCATCACTGTTTTGTTGATCATCTTTTAAAATGCCATGAGAGATAAAATTAACCACATCAAGACGGCTAACATCATGTTTACGTAGTAGATAAGCGGCGTGAGACTCTTGCTCACTAAAAATCGCCACTAGCACATTGGCACCGGAAACTTCATTTTTACCTGAAGATTGCACATGGAACACAGCACGTTGTAATACACGTTGGAAACTCAAGGTTGGCTGTGTTTCTCTATCGACATGCTCGGGTAAAATAGGTGTCGTTTTACGAATAAAGATTTCAAGCTCTTCGCGTAAGACTGCTAAATCGACTTTACAAGCTTCCAATGCTTCACGCGCCGATTTGTTACTTAATAGCGCCAGCAACAGGTGCTCTACAGTCATAAATTCGTGTCTGTTATCACGGGCTTTCGCGAATGCAATGTTAAGACTAAGCTCTAATTCGTGATTAAGCATAAGCACCTCCTCCTTAAAAGACTCACCGGACTACGCTTTTTCCAGTGTACACAAAAGTGGATGGCCATTCTCTCTGGCGTATTGATTCACTTGTGCAACTTTAGTTTCAGCGATATCCGCACTATAGACACCACACACTCCCTTCCCTTTATGATGAACGTCCAACATAATTTGTGTGGCTTTTTCTTCGTTAAGAAAAAAATACATTGTTAATACTTCTACAACAAAATCCATGGGGGTGTAATCATCATTATTCAAGATCACCTTATACATCGCAGGTGGCTCATTTAACTGAGAGACCTTCTCCCCTAGTGTAGTTTCTGTTAAAAAATCAAACTGACCCATTGTTATGTGTTACTCATTGGTTTGTTAAACGTCACGACTCACTATGACATTCAGTTTACCATCTCATAGGAAAGTCTGCCTATCAACGGTTTTTTATTAACTCTTTTTCTACCAAAATAAATAACAAAGCGTTAGCTACATCAAAGTTTCACCTACTCGGAACATTTTCTTGTTCATCTCCCCCTTGACGATTGAAACAATTAATTAGAGTATGTTTTATGAACAGCTCAGTAAATATACTGAAAGTAATGTTAAGTAAATAAAGACAAGTATATGAGAGAAGCTAAGTATGGAGACAGGTACAGTTAAGTGGTTTAACAACGCTAAGGGTTTTGGTTTCATTACCCCTGCCGCAGGTGGCGAAGATATTTTTGCCCATTATTCATCAATAAGAATGGAAGGCTACCGCACACTGAAAGCGGGTCAGAAAGTTAATTATAGCACAATAAAAGGACCTAAAGGGGATCATGCTGATCTTATCATTCCTATTATCGAATAATGGTTAAGTAAGTATGATGTGGATAATATTTTATCCGCTCTCGCCCCTTATTTCGTCCATTTTCACACTTTAAACAGAAAATGACGCTCACATTATCATACCAATAAAAGCCCTTATCTTTTGAAAGATAGGGCTTTTGATCTTTTATAGACTACCGCTATTTTACTCTCTCGCTAAGGCATCAATAGGGTTCATTTTGGCCGCATTTCTCGCCGGTAAAAAACCAAAAATAACCCCAATTGCTGTAGAGCAAGCAAAAGCACTTATCAGTGCCGTGGGCTGGAACACAAAATGCCAATTGGGTAGCATCATGCTGGCAAACATAGCAATCGCAAATGAAAGGCTAATACCTAATAATCCTCCCACCAAACACACCAGTACTGACTCAATTAAAAATTGTTGCATAACATCACTGGCTCGTGCGCCTACCGCCATACGAATACCAATTTCCCGAGTCCTTTCCGTAACAGAAACCAACATGATATTCATCACGCCAATCCCCCCTACCACCAGCGAAATAACCGCTACCAAGGTTAAAAACAGTTGCATAGTTTGCGTGGTTTTTTCAGCCGCTTTAATAAAGCTATCAATGTTATAAGTAAAAATATCTTTTTTACCATGCCGGATCGTTAATAAGCGGAGAATTTGTTGCTCAGCAACACTCGCATCATAGCCCTCTTTTACTTTTACCGTGATGTTATCTAAATAACTACGATTATAAATTCGACTACTTAGCGTACTGTAAGGCACCCAGACACGTAATGACTTATTATCACCAAAAGTGGATTTTTGCTCTGCAACCACACCTATGATAGTAGAAGGAATATTACGAATAATAATTTGCTCGCCAATCACCGCTTGTTTATTCGGGAAAAAACGATGACGAGTATTTTCATCAATAACGACTACTTGCGCTTGGCGATGGATCATATCAGGCGTAAAAGTGCTCCCCTGTGCAAATTTCAACGCATACACTGAAAAATAATCCTCGTTAACACCAGAAACTGTTGCCGGCGCATCTTGATTACCACGACGTAATCGAGAGCTAAAGTAAATCTGTGGTGTCACTGATTGTATATAAGATTGCTGTTTTAACGCATCAACATCTTGAATGGTTAAGGATTGTTTATCTTCTGGTGAATCACTACCAAGCTCCTTACCCGGATAGATATCAATGGTATTGGCGCCAATCGCTTTTATATCTGCTAAGACCCTATCTTTGGCAGCATCACCAATAACAATAATGGTGACAACAGAGGCAATGCCAATAATGATCCCCAACATTGTCAGCAAGGTACGAATTTTATTCACCACCATTGCTCGCCAAGCCATGTTTAATGCCTGCGTAAAACGTCCAATGACTTGCTGAAAATAAGAGGCGGTTTGGATCGCAGGTGGTACCTTTTTCACTGGTGCAGAATGGTGATTATTATTATCGCTAATAATTTGACCATCTTTAATTTCAATAATACGATCGGCTTGTTGGGCAATTAATGGATCGTGAGTGACAATAATCACCGTATGCCCTTGTTGATTTAATTGCTTTAAGATAGCCATTACCTCTTTACCCGATTGGCTATCTAATGCCCCCGTTGGCTCATCGGCGAGGATCACTTCTCCACCATTCATTAATGCGCGGGCAATACTGACTCTTTGCTGTTGACCTCCGGAAAGCTGACTTGGCCGATAGTGAATACGCTCTGCTAAACCAAGGCGAGTTAATAGCGCACGGGCGCGCTCTTTTCTTTGCTCTGTACTTTTACCTGCATATATGGCGGGGATCTCCACATTTTGCTCAGCAGTTAAATGCGCCATCAAATGGTAGCGTTGAAAAATAAAGCCAAAATGTTCACGGCGTAGCGCAGCCAGTTGGTCACTTTCCATATCTGCAACACATTGCCCAGCCACTTTATATTCACCGCTGCTTGGCTTATCTAGGCAACCTAATATGTTCATTAGCGTTGATTTTCCAGAGCCTGATGCACCAATAATCGCGACCATTTCCCCAGCATTAATCGTCAGTGAAATCTGATCCAGTACCAGCGTGTCTTCTTCACCATTGGTATATAAACGGCTTACGTTGTTGAGCTCTAGTAATGCAGACATTATGACTCTCCTGCAATCTCACCGAGGATCACGTCATCATTTTCATTTAATCCACTAATGACTTCTGCATAAACATCTGTACGAATACCGATTTTAACTACGCGTTTTTCAGGCTGCCCATTGACGAGAACCTCTACTTGATATTCATTTATGCCCACATCCTCCCCTAATGCTGATAATGGCACTAAGAGAATATCTTTTTTATGCTCAAGGAGAATTTTAACTTGTGCTGTCATTTGTAAACGCAACAAATGTTGTTCATTGGGGACTTCAAAACGTGCATAGTAAAAAATCGCATCATTGATTTTTTCAGGTGTAGGTAAAATATCTTTTAACTTACCATTGAAGGCTTTGTCTGGTGCTCCTAACACAGTAAAAGAGGCTTTAAGATCGGGTTTTAAATAGATAACATCCGCCTCAGAAACTTCGGCTTTTACTAACATGGTATCTAAATCAGCTAATGTTAATATGGTTGGTGCTTCTTGAGCTGCAATGACTGTCTGCCCTTCAAGGGTTTTGATAAAAGTGACCACACCATCCATCGGCGCAGTAATACGGGTATATTGCAAATTAGTTCTTGCGGTATCCAGTGTTGCCTGATTTTTTCTAATTTGTGCTTCATAAGTCGCCACTCGCGCTTTTTTGACTTCAACGTCTGTTTTAGTGCGATCAAGCTCTTCTTGGGCTATAACATGTGTGCCAATCAGCTTTAATTGACGTTGATAAGTCAATTGCGCCAAACGTAATTCGGCTTTAGCTTGCTGTAAATTAGCCATCAGTTCATTATTCGTTTCTTGAGATTCCGCGACCTCATTTTGTGCTTTTTTCGGATCAATAATCGCCAGCAGATCGCCTTTTTTTACTACATCCCCTTCTTTTACATATAAGGTTTGTAGCTGACCACTCACCTGCGCACCAACATCGACTTTACGTACCGCATCTAATTTGCCCGTTGCTGTGACTTCTTTGGAAAGCTCCCCACGAGTAATTTTTTGTGTTTGATAACTAGGTAAATGCTCTTTCGGCCAGAAAAAAAATAAGCCTATGGCAATAAAAATCAAAATAGCAGCTATAATCTTCCCTTGCTTTTTAGTTAGGAAAAAAGCCATGAAATATCCTTCTTATACAATAAGAGTGAAATAAAAAATAAAGTCCTGTTGGTAATAACCTAAAATCACCCTTAACTTTTTCGATAATAAAAACACAATAAGATATCTATGCCCCTATAAATAGAAGCATAGAAAAATGACTTAATTGGCTTTTCCTCTCGCAAGCCATGCTACCCGAGAAAACATCACCTTTAATAAAGTAGGAATAGCATCAATACCTCGTTGTGCAGCATTATTAGCAACCGTTAAGGCAAGATCAGGCTTTGATGAACGTTGTATCGCTTTTATGATCACACGTCTTACTGGCCATTTTTCATTATCAGGAACACCAGCAACCTCATGATAGACATTGCGAAAACCTTCTTTATATAAATAGTGTTCCATATCTAATGCTGGCAACCGTGTTAATCGGTCACGCTCCGCATCATTTCTTTTTGCGGCAAATTCTTTAACGGTGGCGGCGTATTTTTTACCCGCCTCATCGCCATCAACCAACGTATGCCATTCTATACCCATATAGGTAGCATACTTTAACAGTGGCTTAAGTCCGCACTGCGCAAACTCAATGACTTTGATCCCTTCAGATTCAAAGAAGTAGTTACATTGTCTGGCTAATTCGTTCATTAGCCAGATTTCCGTTTCCCCTTCGACCAATAACCAACAACGAGCAAAGAGTGCAGAAGGTCGGTTATAACGAATATGAAAAGAGATACGACGCTCTTCTTCTGCATGAAGTTGTTTGTCGCCAAGTCGATAAGCGGCAACTTTATCTGTATCACGTACTAATCGACAAACACTTTGTAGTGGCGCTAAGGAGAGTAACTCCCCTGAATTAGTTGTCGTAATGCGTTGCAAAGAAAAGAGATTTAATAATCCCCATGCCACAGAAAGCATAATTGGGTGTAAGCGAGTTTCGGGGTTTTCTACAATCACTATCGGTCTTGCATAAGGATCAAGTTCAACACTGCCTCGTGACTGTAAAATAGAAGAGAACATACCTAAGATAATTAAACGAATATTGCGCTGATTAGGTTTCGCTAAAATCTTATTAATATTTTCTAGTGCATGCCATCCTCGAATATGTGGCTCACTGACTTTGCGATGTTTCAAATGAGATTTAAACAGTAGCGCACCGTGATCAGCAAAATAGTGTCCTAATAACTGTTGCATTGCATCTAACCCTTCACGTAAATCTTCATCTGATAAATTGTCTGGGTTATTAATTAATGCTTTCGTTAATTCACTCATCTTATTATTAAATGCTTCACGACGAGGCTCGTTATGAGGGTCAATAACTTCTGTTGTTAAATTAGGTATAAAACGCGCATCCTGTAAACGCAATACTGGATAAAGGCGCACAATTTCAGCAATAATCGCTTTGGTCTGTCCATTCGCTAAACGGATCTGTTTACCTTCTTTATCCAGAAAATAACGAAAGGTTTTGACATTTTGCTGCTCATCTAATTCTGCACTAATACGGTAATAAATATGCTTACGAGCGTCCCCATTAGCTATCCATACGGGTGCTAATTTACGAAAACGATACGAGCGATGACGACCAGGACGTGATTCAGTAAAAGTTAGAATAATTTGTAGGTTTTTTTTACTGTTTTCTGGCTCATTAGGTAAACGATGAAAATCTTCTGCTGTAAAAGCATATTGATAAGTTTCGATACCCAAACTCAAGGTTAACGCATCAAGTAATGAAGTTTTACCCCATGCATTTTCACCAACCAAAACCGTATTCATATCAAGGGGGAGAGAAAGACGATTAAGCCCCCGAAATCCTGCTATTTCCACTCTTTCTAAATACATAAATTCCCTCTCAGGTCGCAACTCAGTTGTTATGGTTCATCTATTGCATCTCTATCAACTTTATACGCTTTCTGATAATAATTTTACTTAATGACTTATTTTTATTAAAACACAGTTCCTCATGAGCGTAATAAAATTTACTCAACTATTCGACACATAACTAATTAGCTCATTTTTCAAACAATTAAGGCTATATTAATCAGATCGTGCTAGGCTCTTCTTCTGTAATAAAAATTTTCAACTTATCGCGGTTTCTATATCCACATAACTATTAGCAAATGTTATAATGCAATTCGCGTTATTAGTTTATTTTATAATTTTGACAACACTCAGTAAGGAATAGAAATGCTATCAGGGTTATTGATTATCCTATTGCCCCTGTTTATAGGGTATTTGATTAAGTTAAACAATCGCCCTTTGCTTCAATTGGCTAACCGTTTACTTAGTGCAATGGTCTATGTGATCCTCTTTTTAATGGGGGTTAGCTTAGCCATGTTAGATAATATTGGTGAAAATTTATTTTCTATCCTTGCCTATGCCAGTGTCTTCTTTGTCTGTACTTTTGGTGCCAATCTGCTGTTTTTATGGTTGCTGGATAAAAAAGATCCTTGGCATGTCCCTGCACATAAACAAGCTAAGCCCCCTTCACGTATCAAAATGGTACTCGAATCACTACAACTTTGTGGTGTAGTGGTAGTAGGTTTTTTTGTCGGTTTAACTGGATGGTCAATTTTTAGTTATGCATCTCAAGCCAGCCAAGGCGCACTTATCTTTTTATTATGGCTTGTTGGTCTACAATTACGTAATAGTGGCATGAGTCCAAAGCAGATCTTAATTAATCGTCGCGGTACTACCATTGCAATAGTGATGGCAATAAGTGCCCTTGCAGGTGGTGCATTAGCGGCTTATTTACTCGGATTACCCACAAAAATGGGATTAGCGATAGCCTCTGGTTATGGTTGGTATTCTTTATCGGGGATCGTATTAACCGATGCGTTTGGCCCGGTAATTGGTAGTACCGCTTTCTTTAATGACTTAATGCGTGAATTAGCCGCTATCATGCTAATCCCCATTATTGTTAATCGTTATAGAAATACGGCATTAGGTATTTGTGGTTCAACTTCTATGGACTTTACGCTACCTGTATTACAACGCAGTGGAGGGGTTGCCATAGTTCCTGCTGCAATTGTGCATGGTTTCGTATTAAGTTTGGTCACACCAATCTTAATGGCGTTCTTTACTTCATAGAAAATTTTGTAACAATAGTATTATTACGTCTTTTCTTACAGTGGGTTAACGATGAATCAACAGCGTGTATTGGTATTAGGTGCCAGTGGACATATTGGACAAAATCTTATTCCTGCCTTAATAGCACAAGGCCATCAAGTCACCGCCGGAGCTCGTAGAGTCGATTGGATGATGTCGCAAGGGTGGCAAAATACACGCTGTGTATTTGTTGATTTACACGATCCCAAAACATTACGAGATGTCATCCGTAATACGGATATTGTGTATTACCTTGTACACAGTATGGGAGATGCCCATAACCTTATCGAACAAGAGCGCCAAGCGGCATTGAACGTCGTCGATGCTTTAGAAGAGAGTGACGTTAAACAAATTATTTTTTTAAGTGCGCTCCAACATAAAGATCAACCCTACTCTCCCCATCTTGTTGCCCGCAAGCTTACGGGAGAAGTACTTAGAACCAGCTCTATTCCTGTGACGGAAATCCGCACCTCTATGATTGTCGGCCCCGGCTCGGCCGCTTTTGAGATCATGCGAGATATGGTATATAACTTACCGATATTAACCCCGCCGCGTTGGGTGCGTTCAAAATCATCCCCTATTGCGTTAAAAAATTTAATTTACTATTTAACAGAAATTATTCATCACCCAACCCATCAACACCGCATTTTTGATGCCGGTGGCCCTGAATATATTAGCTATCAAACACTTTTTGAGCGCTTTATTAATATCTCCGGCAAAAAACGATTACTGATCCCTTTGCCGATCCCCGCCAGTATTATTTCTGCTGGGTTTATTAGCCTAATAACTTCAGTACCGACTTCAATCGCCAAGGAGCTTATCCAAGGGCTTAAATACGATCTTCCCGCTAAAGATGCCTCTTTACGCAAACTGATCCCACAAAAGTTAATTTCTTTTGATGACGCAGTCAGAGAAACACTCGCAGATGAAGAAGCGGCTTTAGATGATCAAGATTGGGGTTACTCTCCTGAAGTACGTAACCGTTGGAAACCCGGCTATGGCTATTATCCCAAAAATGCCGGATGTACAGTGTCAACACCAGCAAGTGCGGCAGCACTTTGGCATGTTGTTCAGCAAATTGGTGGTGAACAAGGTTATTTTTATGGTAATGCATTATGGAAAACGCGTGCTTTATTAGATGATCTTGTCGGCAACAAAGTCACTTATGGGCGCCCTCAGCGTGAAACGCTAGCGCTAGGTGATATGATTGATGGTTGGCGGGTAATAAAGTTAGAGCCTGAAAAACAACTGACTTTACTCTTCGGTATGAAAGCCCCCGGTTTGGGACGCCTCTCTTTTACTATTCACGATAGTGGTAACCTACGCTCATTAGATGTCCGTGCTTGGTGGCATCCTGCTGGTTTTAGTGGTTTACTCTATTGGTTTGCCATGATGCCAGCCCATTTATTTATTTTTAAAGGTATGGCTCAAACCATCTCAACTTGCGCCTATAGATTGGATAAAAATTCACCTAAAAAGCCCGAGCAATCGTCCTAATATCCATTTTTAAGTAAAAAAAGCAATTTTTTATGCACTATTAGTTGCATAATTATTCTCATCGTTTTATCATTTGAAACAGTTAATGACTATTCAAAAAAAACGCATGAGTATTCAATTAAAAAATATAAATTGTTTCTACGGTTCGCACCAAGCACTCTATGATATTAATCTAGAATGTTCTGCTGGTGAAACAATGGTTCTGTTAGGACCAAGTGGTGCGGGTAAGAGCTCTCTAATGCGGGTTCTAAACTTATTAGAAATGCCTCGTTCTGGTGAATTAGACATTGCTGGTCTACATTTTGATTTTGGCCAGCAACCGAATGCAAAAGCGATTCGTACATTACGCCAAAATGTTGGCATGGTTTTTCAGCAATATAATTTATGGCCACACTTAACGGTTCTTGATAATTTAATTGAAGCACCTTGTCGTGTATTAGGTTTGGCAAAACCGCAAGCTAAAGAAAAAGCGATGAAATTACTTGAGCGTTTACGTTTAAGTGATTATGCACAACGTTTTCCACTGCATTTATCCGGTGGACAACAGCAGCGTGTTGCCATTGCAAGAGCATTAATGATGGAGCCTCAGGTACTGTTATTTGATGAACCAACGGCAGCACTTGATCCAGAAATTACGGCTCAAGTTGTTGATATCATAAAAGAGCTTTCTGAAACAGGGATCACACAAGTTATTGTGACCCATGAAGTTGAAATTGCGCGCAAAGCCGCAAGCAAAGTTGTATATATGGAAAACGGCCGTATTATAGAGCAAGGTGATAATCATCATTTCACTGCCCCTCAAACGGAAGCTTTTGCTAATTACTTGTCACACTAAATCGGGATCTGACAATGAAAAAAATATTATTTGCAGCACTTCTGACCAGTATTACACTTTCTGCAACAGCGGCTGATAAAGAGACTATTCGTTTTGCTACTGAGGCAACTTATCCTCCATTTGAAATGATTGATGCAAACAATCAAATCGTTGGTTTTGATGTAGATTTAGCAAATGCCATGTGTGAAAAAATTAATGCTGAATGTACTTTTACCAATCAATCATTTGATAGCTTAATTCCTAGCTTAAAATTCCGTCGTTTTGACGCATTAATGGCGGGGATTGATATTACGCCTGAACGTCAAAAACAGGTAGATTTTACTGATTCTTACTATGACAACTCAGCGGTCTTTATCACCGTTACAGGTAAAATTTCCGATGTTGCAAGCTTAAAAGGCAAGCAAATTGGTGTCCAAAATGGGACAACCCATCAGAAATTCATCAATGAACAACATAAAGAGATGAAAACGGTGCCTTATGACAGTTACCAAAATGCCGTGTTAGACCTAAAAAATGGTCGTATCGAGGCTATCTTTGGTGATACCGCTGTGGTTAATGAATGGCTGAAAAAGAATCCTGAATTAGGTATTGTTGGTGATAAGGTCACTGATCCTAACTATTTTGGTACAGGCCTTGCTATTGCAGTAAGAAAAGGTAATGCTGATTTACAAGATAAATTAAACAAAGCATTATCTGAAGTAAAAGCCGATGGCACCTATGATGTCATTTATAAAAAATGGTTTGAATAATTATAGTTAATAACAACAATAGCTTAATAAATGAATGAAATAACAACGCTAGCAGGTGCGACCGTGACTACGGTCACACTTGCTATTTCTGCTCTTATTATCGGATTAGTTCTAGCCATGCTGTTTACTGCGTGGGAATCCGCAAAGTGGAAAGCCTTTGCTTTTCTAGGAACTTGCTGGGTAACACTAATTAGAGGACTGCCAGAAATGCTGGTGGTTCTTTTTGTCTATTATGGCACCTTACAAGGTGTCATGATGCTCATGGATGGTATTGAATTAGGTCCTTTCACCTTACAATTTGACTTTGGTGATACTGAATCTTTACCTTTCTATTGTGGTGTTATCGCCCTTTCACTTCTGTATGCGTCTTACGCTTCACAAACTTTACGTGGTGCATTAAAAGCCGTGCCAACCGGACAGTGGGAAGCAGGACAGGCATTGGGTATGGGAAAAATCACCATTTTTTTCCGCTTTATCATGCCTCAAATGTGGCGTCACGCGTTACCCGGACTCGGTAATCAGTGGTTAGTGCTCTTAAAAGATACCGCTTTAGTCTCATTAATTAGCGTTAATGATTTAATGCTACAAACCCAGAGTATTGCCAATCGTACTCAAGAGCCTTTTACTTGGTATAGCATTGTGGCACTTATCTATTTAGCCATTACATTAGTCAGCCAATATATTCTGAAATGGTTAGAGATGAGAACGACCCGATTTGAACGGAGTGCCTCATAATGTGGGATTATATTGTTGATATTTTACCAGGCTTACCGACCAGTTTATCACTGACTTTTGTTGCGCTCCTAGTCGCCTTTACGTTATCGGTATTAATGACTTTTATTTTGGCATTAAAAGTCCCTGTTATTTCACCTATCGTAAAAGTCTATATTACATTGTTTACTGGCACACCTTTGTTGGTACAATTTTTCTTAATCTATTATGGACCAGGACAATTCCCCTCATTAAAAGAATATCCTCTGTTGTGGGAATTATTATCCACACCTTGGTTTTGCGCCATGGTGACATTAGCATTAAATAGTGCGGCTTATTCAACACTCCTTTTCCACGGTGCAGTCAGGGCGATACCTGCTGGACAATGGCAATCCTGCCAAGCTTTAGGTATGTCGCCATTACAAACAGCGAATGTCATCTTACCTTATGCTTTTAAACGCGCCCTTTCTTCTTATTCCAATGAAGTGGTGCTGATTTTCAAGAGTACTTCTCTTGCTAGCACTATCACTTTACTTGAGCTAACCGGTTATAGCCGACAAGTCTTTGGGCAAAATTATGATGTGATGGTATTTGTTGCTGCAGGCATTATTTATTTAGCTATCAATGGAATACTGACACTGTTAATGAGATTAATTGAGAAGAAAGCCTTAGCTTTTGAACATCGTGATTAGTGCAACTTAAATCATTACACCACGTTTTTTGCTTTAAAATTAACCCCCAAAGTTGAACAACCGCTTTGGGGGTTATTAAGTTGTGCAGTTAAAATTATCAAGCGTTAACGACAATAACATGTTATTGCGATTAAATGAGCGTTTAACTTTGTTGTAAAACCAAGAGCGTCAACACTTCATAATGAGCAGTATGAGGGAACATATCAAACAGTTGCACTCTATCGATACGATAATGAGAAAGTTGTTGTATATCTTTTGCCATCGTTTGAGCATTACAACTGGAATAGAGGATAAAACGAGGCTTCATACTATTTAAATAGTCGCATAACGTTTCGCCAATACCTCGTCGTGGCGGATTAACCAGTACTAATTCAGGAACAGACTCTTTTGCTAAAGCAAAACCAGTAGAGTCCAGCGCTTGAAACTCTACATGCTCTAACCCTAATTCATTGGCGGATAAACGTGCACATTCAATTGCTTCTGGGCTAATCTCAATGCCTATTAATTCTGTGTTTTTTTGTGCGCAATGTAAGCCAAACCCCCCTGAGCCACAAAAGAGATCCCATAACCGGTTTATCTGCAACTCTTTGACCCAATGCCCTGCCGTTGCATACAGTGACGCGGCAACATCGGGATTGGTTTGAAAAAAACCTTTCGGGCGAATATGTAACGGAATCTCATTAAAATATTCATCTAAAAAGGTTTTCTCTGTTAATACAATTTCTTGCTCACCTTCCAATATCGCCATATGGACAGGTTGGATATTCACCGAAATAACGGCTAATTGGGGTAATTGAGCCTGTAACCATGGTAATGCTTGGCGAAGTTGCGCCAGCTTTTTTTCTGAGCGCAGCACAAAACGTAGCATCATGCTGTGATTGTGGCGACTTTCTGTTAATAAAATAAATTTTAGCTCGCCTCGACGACGTTCCACGTTATAAGGCACTAATCCTGCTTTGGCAATAAAGGTTTTTAATATTGGGAAAACCGGTTCAAAGGAAGCGGGATAGAGTGGGCATTGGCATAAATCAACACCTTCCCCCTCTGGTTTACGTAACCCTAAAATCGGTTTTTCGACACTACCACTTACCACCATTTTCGCTTTATTACGAAATTGAACTTGTTGGCTTTCTACCGGCGCTAATTGAGTAAACGCGTAGTTTTTGGGCAATAAGTCTAATAGATTATGTTGTTTTTGATTAATTTGTTCGGAATAAGCAAGAGAAAGCCACTCACAAGAGTGGCAATCACCCGCACTGGAGCGTGCGCATTGCATAAGATTTTGTGACCGTTATAGATAGTAATTAATGTACAGTATATGAAGAGTCTGTTGATGATGATGTTATGTCTAGATCTTCATCTTCTTCATTTTCTTGTCTTTCGCCATACAGAAAATCATTATTAAAGATCTCACTGATCACTTCTGCTGACTGCTCTTCAGCCTTATGTAAAAACAGATCGAACTGATTAAATGATAGTCCCACAGCAATAGGTAAAGATTGGCTCAAAACTAATTTCGGTAAGTTTTCATCGCTAATTTCTAGGAACGTCTTAATAAATAGGGAACTTGCATTAATTTGACTAAGATTTGCCATAACAGGCACTATCGCTGATGGTTTTAATTCAGCAATAGCGGTAAAAACAAGCACATCATCAAGCACATCAATTTTAGCATCAAAAATACCATTGATATATTGAAGATGAGGTAAATGTAACGCCTGACAAGAGTCACATTCATAGAAAGCAATCTGTAATTCATCCAGCCAAGATTTCAGCTGATCCAGATCGATAGTAACAACAGCGTCCATTAAATAACCTTTACGCGCTAAAAATAAGAGTGCTTTTCTGCATTGATGTTATTTTGCCACTTTTTTTCACCAGAAGGCAGTAATAAATAGAAAAACGCCTCAAATAAAGTCAAGTGACAAAGAGGCTAAGTCACCTAGCCTCTTTCAATCATCATCATATAAAAGCGTATTTATTTTTCGTTATGTGGCTTTTTCTTTTTATTTTCAGTTGCCTTAGTATCAATACCTAAGAAGGTTAAACGATAGATCGCTCGCCAAACGATATGTATTGCAGGTGGGATCATACAAAGCACCCCTAAAACAACCAAGGTCAATTGCCCTGTATAGGTTGTTAACCATTCCGGTGAAGTCATATATTGATTAATATATAAGTAAGCGATAACCAATAGCACAATACCAATTAGTTCAATAATAATAATTGGCTTTGGCATATCTGATAGTGTTTTCATATCCCGTTTAGAGGGCTTTTCCATGTTGTCTCCGTTCATCACCTTGCACTAGTCCTATATCATCATTCAGCAAATTGATATAATTTATTACACTAAAAGGCAATAACTGTTTTTGTTTATTCGAATAAAAAGGCATAGTATTCACAAATAAAGACTATTATGCCTGAATTTATTTCCTCAATAAGGAGTGTCGTATGTTTGTTGTAATTTTTGGTCGTCCTGGTTGCCCATATTGTGTCCGAGCTAAACAACTTGCTGAAACCTTGTCTGAAAAACGTGATGACTTTGATTTCCGCTATGTGGATATTCAAGCTGAAGGTATTACCAAAGCAGACTTATCAAAAACTGTCGGTAAACCAGTTGAAACTGTGCCACAAATTTTTATTGATGAAAAACACATTGGTGGCTGCACAGATTTTGAAGCTTATGCGAAAGAGCATTTAGGCATCTATAACTAATTTTTAAAACGCTAAAATACTTTATTTATCAATGTGTTTTAGCGTTTTCATTCTTTTTTACCTACTACTTTCTCCGTTGTTTTTTCCCTTTTCAGACCACTTACTAAAAATATTTCTAATTTTTTTCATTAATTGGCGAACTTTCTTTTTAACTCGTAGTCTGAATTAGTGCCACTGCTTTTCTTTGATGTCCCCAAATATTGAGGAGCCCGATAGTTTCAACCCCTTTTGGTGAAATAACTGTCGGGTTTTTTATTGCCTAAAATTCAGTAACACTCTCCTTGTAATGTCACCACAATACGTCGACGCCCACCGTGATTTCTATGTTCACCTAAATAAATCCCCTGCCATGTACCTAAATTTAATTCCCCTTGGCAAATAGGCACCGACACACTCTGACCAAGTAAACTACTTTTAAGATGGGCAGGCATATCATCACTGCCTTCATAAGTGTGAAGGTAATAAGCTTCATGCTCTTTCACACAGCGATTAAAGAAACTTTCAAAATCACTACGTACAGTCGGATCGGCGTTTTCATTAATGGTTAATGACGCAGAAGTATGTTGAATAAAAAAATGAGCAATACCTATTTTGTATTGTCTGAGTTCGGGTAATTCTTGCAACAGTGCCTGTGTGATTAAATGAAATCCTCTCGGTTTTGCTTGAAGTAAAATCTCTTTTTGAAACCACATTGATTAATACCTTTAAACATATGGGTGATAGATAAAAAAGTGCAATTACTCAAGGGTAAAGTGTTTTTTTAGTCAATTCAGTCAGTCAGCGAAAAAAAACTGACAATTCTTGAAAAAAAGCACAATTAAATAAGAAAATTACTCTTTACCCTGCGCACAGCCTCATTTAACCTTGTGGGATTGACTGATTATGTACCATAAACATTGCCTATCAGCACGATATATATGGAGCTTACTTTGCTGGAACAACTCAATTTAGCCGTATTTTCATTGATGAATGCAACCCCTTCGGCCTCCCCTTTAGAGATTAATGTCGCGATCTTTATTGCTAAATACTTGGTTTACTTGTTCCCTCTGTCTTTAGCTTTCTATTGGCTATGGGGAAATGAAAAGCATATTGATCAGCAAAGGACTTTAGCTTGTAAGGCTGGGGTCGCTCTGATTATTGCCCTCTCTATCTCTTGGTTTATCGGTATGATAGCTCCCCATGATCGCCCTTTTGCAGCCAATATCGGTTATAACTTCCTTGATCATGAGGCAACGCCTTCCTTCCCTAGTAATCATGGTACTTTCGTGTTTACTATCGCACTGGCTTATCTTTTTTGGCATAACAGTAAACGCATTGGCATGCTGATGCTTATTTTAGGTCTTGCGATTGCTTGGGCTCGTATCTATCTTGGCGTCCATTGGCCAATAGATATGGTTGGTGCATTTATTGTTGCTCTCCTCTCTTGTGCATTAAGCCAAATACTTTGGTCACAAGGCGGGAAAAAGTTACAAAAAGCGATCCACCAGCTTTATCAACTCTGCTTTGCATATCCTATTCGCAAAGGTTGGACAAAAGCTTAATCCTATTAGGATAAGAAACAACCGCAAAAGGCCACAGTATTAATGTGGTCTTTTGCGGTTGTCTTTTTCTGCTATTTAATATAAATAAATAAAGATTTTATATATTAATATATGAATAAAAATATTCTCTATTATTATATTTTTTGTCCAAAAAATAATTTCGTTGTTATTTTAATCAAAATGAAGTTTTTATATTCACTAGAAATAAAATATTTTATGATTTTATTAACAGGAATATTGTACCAAATATAAACAATATTTCTGTTATTGATAAAATAATGAGATAACTATTTTATCAAACAGTAGAAGACCATTAATAAATAATCATATTTTTTTATTTCTATAGGCTTTTAAGTGATTTTTTAGCCAAGTCACAAAATTTATTTTTTATATATAAATCAAAATATTATAAAGTTAAAATAATGTTTTAAATGTAAATAAAAATAACCTCATTGATTTAAATCATCTATTTTATAAAAAATAGAAAGCAGGAAAAATAATCATTAACATATGAATATTTCTATATTTAATTTTATTCTAAAAAATAAACAATTTTGGAAAACCATTTCAAAATGTTTATAAACAGCACACAAAAAGCACAAAGTATAAAAAATGTTACATTTAGCGATTTTTTAGTTATATTTAGCATTTGAGATGGTGATCACGGTAGTTTATCCTGAAAAACACTATATTCTGCCCATCTAAAGTCTAGATATAAACTTATTGAATATTTTTTCAAATTTTAGAAGATTTTTATTCTTTTAAAATCTAGCTTTTTTAGTATGTGGTAATTGAAGATATTGAGATAACACCAGGCACTCAATGCGCTCATTTATTCATAATAAAATTTATGCAGTGATTGCTTTGTAAAAAGGCAATGACTCACTTTATTTTTCATTATTTTTTTACCGCGTTATTTCGGAGAGTATTATGGATACAACCAAAGCTGGTTCTATCGCACAGGGTAATACCCAAAGTGATTACAAAACATGGCGTAAGTCAGACACAGTATGGATGCTCGGTTTGTATGGTACAGCTATCGGTGCTGGCGTTCTGTTTTTACCTATCAATGCCGGGATTGGTGGCTTAATTCCTCTGTTGATTATGTTAGTACTTGCTTTTCCTATGACCTTTTTTGCACACCGTGGTATGTGTCGCTTTGTGCTATCAGGTAAAAATCCAGGTGAAGATATTACTGAAGTGGTTGAAGAACACTTTGGTAAAACAGCAGGTGTATTAATCACTCTGCTCTATTTCTTTGCTATTTATCCTATCTTGTTGGTTTACAGTGTCGCTATCACTAATACGGTAGAAAGCTTTATTGTTCACCAAATGCATATGACAGCACCACCTCGTGCGATTTTATCACTGGTACTGATTGTCGGTATTATGTGTATCATTCGCTTTGGTGAACAAGCTATTGTTAAAGCAATGAGTGTCTTAGTATTCCCATTCGTTGCCATCTTGATGGTACTTGCTTTATACCTCATTCCTGAATGGAATGGTGCCATTCTTGATACGCTCTCTTTTGATCACGCCTCAACTTCTGGTATGAGCCAAGGCTTGTTAGTAACCTTATGGTTAGCTATCCCTGTGATGGTGTTCTCTTTTAACCACTCACCTATCATCTCTGCTTTTGCTGTGGCAAAACGCGAAGAGTACGGTGACAATGCAGAGAAAAAATGTTCACGCATCTTAGCTTATGCTCATATTATGATGGTGATCACTGTTATGTTCTTCGTGTTTAGCTGCGTATTTAGCTTAACACCAGAAAATTTAGCAGAAGCAAAAGAGCAAAACATCAGTATTCTGTCTTATCTTGCTAACCACTTTGAAGCACCCGTTATCGCTTACATTGCACCTTTCATTGCCTTTGTTGCGATTACTAAATCTTTCTTAGGTCACTATTTAGGGGCTCGTGAAGGTTTCAATGGCTTAATTATCAAAGGGATGCGCGGAATTGGTAAGAATGTCGAAAAAGATCGTTTAAACAAAATCACAGCTCTGTTTATGTTGGTTACAACGTGGATCGTTGCAACATTAAACCCAAGTATCCTTGGTATGATTGAAACACTGGGTGGCCCAATCATCGCAATGTTACTGTTCTTAATGCCTATGTATGCTATCCGTAAAGTACCAGCGATGAAAAAATATCAAGGCCATATTAGCAACGTATTTGTTGTTATCATGGGTCTGATTGCAATCTCAGCGGTTTTCTACACCTTAGGTAATACTTTCATTAATTATTTCTTTAACTAATAAGTTTATCGATGGCTACTTTCTAAAATGAAAGTAGCCATATCGCTACAGTCTACAAAACAGTTTTCATTCTAATAACACACAGTGCGCCTTTAAATTAGGGAGGCGAATATTATGGTTAGCGTTTTTGATATTTTTAAAATCGGTATTGGACCTTCAAGCTCACACACGGTAGGCCCAATGAAAGCAGGTAAAGAATTTGTCGATTTACTTGCTGAGAAAAACCTTCTCTCCTCTGTTTCCCGCGTAGTCGTTGATGTGTATGGCTCTTTATCTCTAACAGGTAAAGGTCACGCAACAGATATCGCGATTATTATGGGATTAGCCGGTAATTTACCTGATACGGTTGATATTGACGCTATCGCACCTTTTATTAAACAAGTCGAAAATACCGGACGTTTGATGTTAGCTAATGGTGCTCAAGAGGTTGATTTCCCCGCGGTTGGAGGCATGAATTTTCATAAAAGTAATTTACCTCTTCATGAAAATGGTATGACTATCAGCGCCTATAATGGCGAACAACTTCTGTTGAAAAAAACCTATTACTCCATTGGTGGCGGCTTTATTGTTGATGAAGAGCATTTTGGTCAGCCCGAAGAGAATAAAGTTGAAGTACCTTATCCTTATCAATATGCTGCTGATTTACGACGTCACTGTAAGGAAACCGGTCTCTCTCTTTCTGCACTGGTGATGCAAAATGAGCTTGCATTACGCAGTAAAGAAGAGATCTCAGCCCATTTTGCTGCCGTTTGGGAGGTAATGAAATCAGGTATCGAGCGCGGTGTTAATACCGAAGGCTTATTACCGGGACCATTACGTGTTCCTCGTCGCGCGTCTGCATTACGTCGTATGTTAGTGACTGAAGATAAAACCACCACCGATCCTATGACAGTGGTTGATTGGATCAATATGTTTGCATTAGCCGTAAACGAAGAAAATGCCGCCGGTGGACGTGTTGTAACAGCACCCACTAATGGCGCATGCGGTATTATTCCTGCCGTACTCTCCTATTACGATAAATTTATTCGCCCAGTCAACGAAAACTCTTATACACGCTTTTTCTTAGTAGCCGGTGTTATTGGGTCGCTGTACAAAATGAATGCCTCTATTTCCGGTGCTGAAGTGGGTTGTCAAGGTGAAGTCGGTGTAGCCTGCTCAATGGCTGCTGGCGCTTTAACTGAACTGCTAGGGGGTAGTCCTGAGCAAGTCTGTATTGCGGCTGAAATCGCGATGGAGCATAACTTAGGTCTTACTTGTGATCCGGTTGCAGGACAAGTACAGGTGCCTTGTATCGAGCGTAATGCTATTGCTGCCGTACAAGCGGTAAACTCAGCACGGATGGCGCTTCGTCGTGTCAGTGATCCACGTATCTGTTTAGATAAAGTCATCGAGACTATGTATGAAACAGGTAAAGATATTAATTCTAAATATCGTGAAACATCACAAGGTGGCTTAGCCATTAAAGTCTCTTGCGATTAATTTAACACTTTGACATGGCAGTTACCCATAAACCAATGCCAGCTTTTGCTGGCATTATTTATTTTTGCTCCCCGACCAAGATCCCTTCAATCACAACATAATAATTTTATATTTTTATCACAATGGCAGTATCATGTGACACTGAGCATATCTTCTAAAGTCCAATATCTATAAACCTATAAATCTATTGGTCATATTTATATTATTAGCTAAAGTTGATTAATTAGAGGGTTATTCGCTCAATAAGTAGCAACAGAGCGACACATTTTTTCTTGATCTGTTGAATCGATAGCATTGATGCATTATCACTCATGTAGCTCTACACGGGATAAAAAGAGAACCAAAATGAAATCAGATATTGAAATTTCCCATCAAGCACCGCTTTTACCCATCCAAGATATTGCTAAAAAAATAAATGTAGACCAAGACGATATTGAATTTTATGGCAAATACAAAGCCAAGTTTAGCCAGAGTATTTGGTCAAAAATCACCTCAAAAAAACAGGGTAAATTGGTGCTTGTCACTTCCATTAATCCCACACCAGCAGGTGAAGGTAAAACCACCGTTACGGTAGGATTAGGACAAGCCCTTAATCAATTAGGCAAAAGTGCCATTATTGCATTACGCGAACCCTCCTTAGGCCCTTGTTTTGGTCTAAAAGGAGGAGCGGCTGGCGGTGGATATTCACAAGTTGTACCGATGGAAGATCTCAATCTTCATTTTACCGGTGATTTTCATGCTATCACCTCTGCAAATAATTTATTAGCAGCGATGTTAGATAACTCGCTTTATCAAGGTAATCCCCTTAACATTAATCCTAAAAAGATTATTTTTAAGCGCTGTATGGATATGAATGATCGCGCACTACGTCATTTAGTGATTGGATTAGGTGGCGACAAAGATGGGGTGGTTAGAGAAGATAGCTTTGTTATCACCGTTGCTAGCGAAATTATGTCTATCCTTTGTTTAGCAAAAGATATTAATGATTTAAAACAGCGCTTAGCACGTATCATCGTTGCATATAACTATGAAGGCGAGCCTGTTAGTGCTGAAGATCTCAACGCTGTCGGCGCTATGGCAACCTTACTTAAAGATGCCCTTAATCCTAATTTAGTACAAACGTTAGAAAATACCCCCGCGATTATTCATGGTGGCCCTTTTGCCAACATTGCCCATGGCTGTAATAGCCTAAGAGCGACTAAACTTGCTCTTCAACTGGCTGATATCACTGTAACAGAAGCGGGATTTGGTGCTGATCTAGGTGCGGAAAAATTCTTTGATATCAAATGTCGCATAGGCGACTTACAACCAGACTGTGCAGTTTTAGTCGTTACCACTAAGGCATTAAAATATAATGGTGGCTTAGGCAAAACACAGTGGGATCACGAAAATCTCACCGCTTTAGCAACGGGGATCGAAAATCTAGGTAAGCATATTGAAAATCTGAAAAAATATGGTGTTCCGGTTATTGTTACAGTAAATGCTTATGTGACAGACTCTGCTAAAGAGCATGAATTTATCGCCCAATATTGCCAGCAAAGAGGATGTCGTTTTGCCATTAGTCAAGTATGGGAGAAAGGTGGCGCGGGTGGTATTGAATTAGCCAATCAGGTTATTGATACACTAGAAAATGATGCACCACAGTTTCAATTACTCTACCCTGATAATATGCCTTTAAAGCAAAAGATAGAGACCATTGCTCAAGAAATTTATGGTGCAAAAGGAGTGACTTACAATGCTAACGCCCAAGAGATGCTAACAAAAATCGAGGATATGGGCTTTGGCCATTTCCCTATTTGTATGGCAAAAACGCAATATTCTCTATCAGATGATCCCGCATTACTTGGTCGCCCGACTGATTTTACCATTAATATCCGGGAAGTGTATGTCAGTGCTGGTGCAGGCTTTGTTGTTGCATTAACGGGCACAATAAATACGATGCCAGGATTACCTAAAAAACCGGCAGCAATGGCGATGGACGTTGATGATCATGGGGCAATAAAAGGACTGTTCTAAGGCACTTAAAACCTACTCAATAAAGAATGCCAGTTAATACTGGCATTCTTATTTTAAATGGGTGAGTTTTTTCAGTAATTATGAACTTAATTAACCAAAAAGCGCATTAAACCAACCAGAGACTGTTTTAACCACAAAGTCCCAGATACGACTAAAGAACCCCCCTTCTTCAACCGCTTCTTTTACCACTAATGGACGCTGCTCAATCACTTCATCGTTTAGTAAGAAATTCACTGTTCCTACTACTTGATTTTGTGTTAATGGTGCTTCTAATTCGGGGTTAGTCAATGTAAAAGAGGCTTTTAAGTTCTTTAGCTCTCCTTTAGGAATGGTGATTGATGCATCTTTAGCAACACCTAAAGCCACTTCACCTTTATCGCCATACCATACTTTTTGCGTAGTCAGGGGCACGTTCTCTTTTACAGGTGTCACGGTTTCAAAAAAGCGGAAACCCCAGCCGAGTAATCTTTCACTTTCAGCAAAACGCACTTTATCTGATGGTGCCCCTAAAACCACTGCAATCAGACGCATATTTCCTTCGGTTGCCGAAGAGACAAGGTTATAGCCAGCCCCATTGGTATGCCCGGTTTTTACACCGTCGACATTCATATTTTTATTCCACAATAGACGGTTACGATTTGGCTGGCGAATATTGTTGAAGGTAAATTCTTTTTCTTTATGAATATCATATTCTGAAGGTACATCGCGGATCATAGCAGCCGTTAATAACGCCATATCTTGTGCTGTGGTGTACTGCCCTTCAGAATCTAGACCGTGTACTGTTTTAAAGTGAGTGTTTTTTAAACCTAAATTCGCGGCATAGGTATTCATAAGATCAACAAAGGTTTCTTGGCTACCGGCAACATGCTCTGCCAACGCAATACTGGCATCATTACCAGATTGGATCACCATACCTCGATTTAAGTCGATCACTTTAACTCGATCGCCTGGTTTTAAAAACATCAAGGATGAGCCCTTTAAAACAGGATTACCCGTCGCCCAAGCATTGCGCCCAACAATAACAATATCATCGGGCGACATACGTCCCTCTTTTATCGCTTGTCCTACCACATAACTACTCATTATTTTGGTTAGACTGGCAGGATCTAGGCGCTCTTCAGGCTTCTCTGAAGCAAGTATTTTTCCACTGTTATAATCCATTAATACGTAAGATTTAGCCTCAATTTGAGGCGGCACAGGATTATTCACCGCAAAAGTAGGACTAGAAATAATTAGCAGTAAACCCATTCCCGCGGTAACCTTAGCCAATACGGATGGAAGATTTGTTTTCATTACCGATCACCCTTTTATATCAATTTGTTAAAGCTTTCCTACTATAGGGCTTTATGGAATAAGACGCCAACATTGATAGATAAAGATTTATCTTATATTCATATTTAACGCCCTACAGAGGGAATTTTTGTTACTTATCGTGGTTTAGGAGACCTTTATGTTAAAAGTCTGGGGTAGAAAAAACTCATCGAACGTTAAAAAAGTCCTGTGGTGTTTAAAAGAGCTTCAAGCTCCTTACGAACAAATTGATGTCGGAGGCCCTTTTGGTGGACTTCATGAGGCCAACTATTTAGCACTCAATCCCAATGCATCTATTCCTACCTTACAAGATGATGATTTTGCCTTATGGGAGTCAAATACCATAATTCGTTATTTATGTACCAAATATGAAAATTATCATCTCTACCCAACCGATGTAAAGCAACGCGCAAACGTTGAAAAATGGATGGATTGGTCAAATGGTAGCCTTTTTTCCCCAATCCAACAAATGATGATAAATCTTGTTCGCACACCAAAAGAGCAGCAAGATCCACAGCTTGTACAGAGCCTAAAAGCGAAATTAAACCAACTGATCAAAATTGCCGATGATCAACTGGCTAAAACAGCTTATTTTGCCGGTGACTCTTTTTCATTAGCTGATATCGCTATTGCTCCTTTGGTATACCCATGGCTAGAGGTTTGCCAAGAAGGTGCAAATTATCCACATCTACAACGCTGGTTTGCACAATTAAGTGAAAATCAGATCTTCCGTGATGTCGTTTTACTGCCGGTAAATTAACTCATTGGCATTTTGTCGGGATCAGGATAGTGATAATGAAATCCGAGATCTCGACAAATCTCCTGACCGTCGATCTCTCGTGCTGGCGGTTTATCTTCTAGAGCAAATTCAGGGGGAGTAAGATCTAACTGTGCAGCAACACGGCTGTAAAAATCTTTCTTTTTAGGATGAATAGGGGCACATAAATTATATAAACGGCCTCCTTCATTTTGAGCAAGCAGTTGCTCTATCGCAAAAATAACATCGTCTAAATGCACTAAATTGACACTCTGATGTGCACCTTTGACCTGTTTTTTACCGGATAAAAAGCGTCCTGCATGACGACCAGGCCCAACTAACCCCGCCAAACGTAAAATATCGACGGTCGTAAGTGGTAAGCGATGTAACCAATTTTCAACTTCCGCTATCATCTTAGCGGATTGCGTTTCTGGCCTAATATCAACTTCTTCTGTAATAACACCACTTTGATTGCCATATACTGAAGTAGAGCTAATATAAATCACTCTTGTCACATGCCGAGACATGGCGCTATCCACTAATGTTTGTATCCCTTCAACATAATCATATCCTCCCCCCGCCGCACTGGGAGGTAATGTAATAATCAGTACGTCAGTTTCCATTAAGTAATCAAAATCATCTCTATCACACTCAATAGCCGGTGTTAAATTCATTAGACAACAATCAACACCACTCATTCGTGCTGCTTCTACACCATCTTCTGTGGTTTTTGTTCCTTTTACTTGATACCCCGCTTCACGCAAGGCATTGGCAAGTGGTAATCCTAACCAACCTAATCCGACTATCGTGATCCGTTTCATTTTCTACCCCTACTTTCATGGCTTATTTAAATTATGTAACAAAACTTAATTTTATCCATTACTGATAAAAACTGCTTAAGCGTTATATATATTTAGCCTGCTTTAATATACTGGCGCACTTACTCGGTTAAGTAAAGAAAAGAAATATTAAAATTCTCTAAAAAACATAAGGTTACAATTTATTTAAATTATTATTAAAAAATAGGTTGCTTTTTACTTTATAAATCAGGTAGGTTGAAAGGCAGACAAATTCTAAATACTGGTTAATTATTTATAACGGGTATTTTTATTCGCTAGGAAAACATTATGTATAGCATTCAATTAAACCACCATCATCACCATCATCCTGACTAGTCTTTCAGGCGATGAGTGCTGGAAGACGTTTAGGTAACGCTTCCGGTGGTCTGAGTGCAGACAATAAAATAAAAACCCCGGAAGGCAACTTCCGGGGTTTTTTTATAGCTAAATTTCATAACAAGAATACGGACAAAGATAGGGTAACATTATGTTAGATAAAGCAAGATTACGAATTGCCATGCAAAAATCAGGTCGTTTAAGTGATGATTCACGAGCACTTTTAGCGCGTTGTGGCATTAAAATAAACTTAAACCAACAACGCCTTATCGCTTATGCGGAAAATATGCCTATCGATATTTTACGTGTCAGAGATGATGATATCCCCGGTTTAGTGATGGACGGAGTGGTTGATTTAGGCATTATTGGTGAAAACGTATTAGAAGAAGAATTACTAAAACGCCGAGCACAAGGAGAAAATCCAAGTTATATCACACTACGTCGTCTTGACTTTGGTGCTTGCCGTTTATCTCTTGCTGCACCGGTTGATTTTGATTATCAAGGGGTTGAATGCCTCAATAATACCCGTATTGCCACCTCTTACCCTAATCTATTAAAACGTTATTTAGACCAAAAAGGGATCACCTTTAAATCTTGCTTATTAAATGGCTCCGTTGAAGTCGCACCTCGAGCTGGTCTGGCCGATTCTATTTGTGATTTAGTTTCTACTGGCGCCACATTAGAAGCCAATGGATTAAAAGAAGTAGAAGTTATTTATCGTTCTAAAGCTTGTTTAATTCAACGTGACGGTGAAATGGACGCAACAAAACAAGCCCTTATCGATCGCTTAATGACGCGTATTCAAGGAGTTATTCAAGCGCGCGAGTCAAAATACATTATGTTACACGCGCCAAGTGATTGCCTTGAAGATGTTATCGCCCTATTACCGGGTGCTGAGCGCCCCACCATCCTTCCTTTAGCGGGTGATCAAAATCGAGTAGCAATGCACATGGTCAGCAGTGAAACCCTCTTTTGGGAAACGATGGAAAAACTAAAAGCATTAGGGGCAAGTTCAATTCTTGTTTTACCAATTGAAAAAATGATGGAATAAGGTGAGATGATGAAAACGGCGTTTAATACATTAAATTTCTGGGATAAATGCACACAACAGCAACAACAACAGCTACTCACTCGCCCAGCGATATCCGCATCAGCACCTATTACAGAGCAAGTTGCTACGATTATTTCTCAGGTACGCAACGATGGGGATAAAGCCCTTAAGGCACTGAGTCAAAAATATGATAAAGCGGCTCCCGATAGCGTATTGGTAACAAAAACACAGATTGACGCGGCTTGTGCAAGGCTCAATAACGAAATCAAACAAGCAATAGCGCAAGCCATGAGCAATATACGCCGTTTTCATGAAGCGCAAATTCCTAAAACCATTGAGGTAGAAACGCAACCCGGTGTATTTTGCCAACAATTCAGTCGCCCTATTGATGCAGTAGGACTTTATATTCCCGGTGGATCAGCGCCTTTACTCTCAACAGTGATGATGTTGGGGCTACCGGCCCGTATTGCCGGTTGTCGCAAAATAATTTTATGCTCTCCGCCACCGATTGCTGATGAAATTTTGTATATTGCGCAACAAATTGGTATTGATGAAATATTCCAAGTCGGTGGTGCTCAAGCCATTGCTGCGATGGCTTTTGGTACAGAGTCTATCCCAAAGGTAGATAAAATTTTCGGCCCGGGAAATGCCTATGTGACAGAAGCAAAACGCCAAGTCAGCCAATCACTACAAGGTGCGGCTATTGATATGCCAGCCGGCCCTTCGGAAGTATTAGTGATTGCTGATGCCGATGCTGATCCTGCCTTTATTGCCGCTGATTTACTATCACAAGCAGAGCACGGCCCTGACTCACAAGTGGTGCTATTAACCCCAGATGAAGCCCTTGCCAAAGCGGTCATTAGCGAGACGCAAGCCCAATTAACACAATTAACTCGCGCAGAAATAGCACAACAAGCCTTAGCCGAAAGTCGTGTCATTATCACCCGTGATCTCAACCAATGTATTGAAATCAGTAATCGCTATGGGCCTGAACACTTAATTATTCAGACTAATGATGCAGACTCACTTGTTGATAGCATTACTAGCGCCGGCTCAGTGTTCTTAGGGGCTTGGTCTCCTGAATCAGCGGGAGATTACGCTTCTGGCACCAATCACGTACTACCTACATACGGTTATACCGCCACCTATTCGAGTTTAGGCTTAGCCGATTTTATGAAGCGTATGACCGTACAAAAACTGACTGCTCAAGGTTTGGCTGATTTAGCCAATACCATTGAAATATTAGCGCAAGCAGAGCAATTAACTGCACATAAAAATGCCGTCACACTTCGCGTTAACGCCTTGGCTCAAGGAGATAACTAGCCATGAACACGCCCTTTGATATTACCCTATTAGCCAGAAAAAATGTTCGCCAGTTAACCCCTTATCAATCGGCGAGACGTTTAGGTGGAAATGGCTCGGTTTGGTTAAATGCCAATGAATACCCTACCGCTCCTGACTTTACGTTTAATGAAAAAAATTTAAACCGCTACCCTGAGTGTCAGCCTGTTAACGTAATTAATCGCTATGCAGCATATGCAGGCGTCCAACCTGAGCAAGTGTTAGTTAGCCGAGGTGCCGATGAAGCGATAGAACTACTGATCCGTGCTTTTTGTGAGCCTGGTAAAGATGCTGTTCTCTATTGTCCACCCACTTATGGTATGTACAGCGTCAGTGCGGAAACCTTTGGTGTAGAACAGCGTGTTGTCCCTGCTCTTGCTGATTGGGAGCCTGATGTCAAAGCCATTGCATCACAACTTGATAATGTAAAACTTATCTACCTATGCAGTCCCAATAACCCAACGGGCAATATCGTTGAGCCTTCACTGATCCGCGAAGTATTAGCATTAGCAAAAGATAAAGCCATTGTGGCTATTGACGAAGCTTATATTGAGTTTTGTCCTCAAGCATCACTAGTCACTTGGTTAAAAGAGTATCCGAATTTAGTCATTTTGCGAACGCTCTCTAAAGCTTTTGCATTAGCGGGGCTGCGTTGTGGCTTTGTACTTGCCAATTCACCTGTTATTGAATTATTACTTAAGGTGATCGCCCCTTACCCACTTTCTACCCCAGTTGCTGATATTGCGGCACAAGCATTAACTGACCCAGGTATAGAAGCGATGAAACAACGGGTAACGGAAATTGTACGCAATAGAACATATTTAGCGGATGCACTAAAAAATTTACCCAATGTTGAACAGGTTTATTGTAGTAAAACCAACTATATTTTAGTGAAATTCACTGATGCTGATTGTGTTTTCCGCAGTTTATGGGAGCAAGGGATTATTTTACGCGATCAACAGCGTCAATATGGGCTGGCAGGTTGTTTACGCATCTCTATCGGTACGCGTCAAGAGTGTGATAGCGTGATAACCGCTATAAAAAATAGACAAACGGCAAACGTATAAACATCACTAATGATAACAATAAAAAATCACCACTGAGGGATCTCAACCATGAGCCAGAAAATTCTTTTTATCGATCGTGATGGTACTTTGATCACAGAGCCACCAACCGATCACCAAGTTGATAGTCTCAATAAGCTTGCCTTTGAAAATGGCGTTATTCCCGCATTACTCAACTTACAACAGGCGGGCTATAAGCTTATTATGATCACCAATCAAGATGGGCTTGGTACAGACAGTTTTCCACAAGCTGACTTTGACCCCCCTCATAATCTCATGATGCAGGTTTTTTCTTCACAAGGTATTGTTTTTGATGAAGTATTAATCTGCCCTCATAAACCTGAAGACAACTGTCCTTGTCGTAAACCTGAAACAGGGTTAGTCACCCAATATCTGGTTGAAAGTGCTCTTGATAAAACCAATAGCTATGTGATTGGTGATAGACAAACCGATCTACAATTAGCTGAAAATATGGGGATCAACGGATTACGTTATAACGCCAATGAATTAAGCTGGTCAGCTATCAGTGAATTGCTGACGAAAAAAGATCGCTACTCCCACGTTGAACGTAAAACCAAAGAGACACAAATTGCCATTGATATCTGGCTTGATCGTGAAGGCGAGAGCCAAATTAGCACTGGAGTTGGTTTTTTTGATCATATGCTAGATCAAATTGCCACCCACGGTGGCTTTCGTATGAATATCAATGTACAAGGGGATTTAGTCATTGACGATCACCACACCGTTGAAGATACAGGCCTTGCACTCGGCGAAGCACTGCGAGAAGCATTAGGTAATAAACGCGGCATTGCACGTTTTGGTTTTACTTTGCCTATGGATGAGTGCCTAGCAAGTTGTGCGCTAGATATTTCTGGACGCCCTCACCTTGAATATAAAGCAGAATTTAAATATCAGCGCGTTGGTGATTTAAGCACAGAGATGATTGAGCACTTTTTCCGCTCTCTCTCTTACACTATGGGCTGCACTCTACACTTAAAATCAAAAGGCAAAAACGATCACCACAAAGCAGAAAGTCTGTTTAAAGTATTTGGTCGTACCTTACGCCAAGCTATTCGTGTTGAAGGAAATACCTTACCCAGTTCAAAAGGTGTGCTGTGATGAAAGTCGTCATTCTTGATACAGGTTGTGCTAATTTAGCCTCGGTTGCATACGCCGTACAAAGGCTAGGTTACGATCCGATTATTTCTTATGAAAAAAATATCGTGTTATCTGCTGATAAACTGTTTCTACCCGGGGTGGGAACAGCTAGTGCCGCTATGGAACAACTAAAAGCCCGTGAACTTATCCCTTTAATTAAAGCGTTAACCCAACCCGTATTAGGCATTTGCTTAGGAATGCAAATTTTGGCCTCTCTGAGTGAAGAAGGTCACAATATCCCTCTATTAGGATTAGTTGACGGTAATATCAATAAACTTGATACCAAAGGATTACCCTTACCGCATATGGGTTGGGATCAGGTATTAGCAAAACCCGCTCACCCTCTATTTCGCAATATTGACAGCGACGCTTGGTTCTATTTTGTTCACAGTTATGGTTTAGGGCTCAATGACTCAACCATAGCCGAAACAGAATATGGTTCACGCTTTAGCAGTGCCATTCAGAAAGATAATTTCTATGGGGTGCAATTTCACCCTGAACGCTCAGGAAAAGCGGGTGCTCAACTGATTAAGAATTTTTTGGAGATGTAACGCGTTATGATTATTCCGGCATTAGATTTAATTGATGGCAAAGTCGTTCGTCTTCATCAAGGTGATTATAATAAACAACGTGATTATGATGATGATCCGATCCGTCGCTATCAACAGTATCAACAAGACGGAGCAAAATTATTGCATCTCGTCGACCTAACTGGTGCGAAAGATCCACTTGCACGGCAGATCCCACTATTAAAACAGCTAGTTGCCTGTGTTAACGTTCCTGTGCAAGTTGGTGGTGGTATTCGTAGCGAAGAAGATGTGAAGTCGCTATTAGCCGCAGGAGCAAGTCGAGTGGTGATTGGCTCTACAGCGGTGAGCCAGCCCGAATTAGTCAAAACATGGTTTGAGCGTTATGGTGCCGATGCGATTGTACTCGCCCTTGATGTTCGTATCGACGAACAAGGTAAAAAATGGGTGGCGGTAAGTGGCTGGCAAGAAAACTCCCCCTATACACTAGAAGAGATCATCGCACTTTATCAACCTGTAGGATTAAAGCATGTGTTGTGTACTGATATTTCTCGTGATGGCACCTTAGCCGGTTCTAACGTCGAACTGTATAAAGAAATTAGCCAGCGTTTCCCTGATATTTTATTCCAAGCTTCAGGCGGTATTGGTGATTTACAGGATATTGCAGCACTTCCTGGATCGGGTGTTGCGGGCATTATTGTTGGCAGAGCACTATTAGAAGGCAAATTCACATTACAAGAGGCGATATCATGTTGGCAAAACGCATAATTCCTTGTCTTGATGTTCGTGATGGACAGGTTGTTAAAGGTGTGCAATTTCGTAACCATGAAATTATTGGTGATATTGTTCCCTTAGCAGAACGCTACGCGAAAGAAGGTGCCGACGAGCTGGTCTTTTATGATATAACCGCCTCTTCTGATGGCCGAGTAGTCGATAAAAGTTGGGTATCGCGGGTAGCCGAAGTGATTGATATTCCATTTTGTGTTGCGGGTGGTATTCGCTCAGTAGAAGATGCCGGGAAAATTCTCTCTTTTGGAGCAGATAAAATCTCAATTAATTCCCCTGCACTTTCTGATCCAACACTGATTTCTCGCCTTGCCGATCGCTACGGTGTGCAGTGTGTAGTTGTGGGAATTGATACATGGTTTGATGAAAAAACCGGGGAATATCTCGTTTATCAATTTACGGGTGATGAAAAACGCACACAACAAACGCCATGGAAAACGCTCGATTGGGTACAAGAAGTACAGCAACGGGGGGCGGGAGAAATAGTGTTAAACATGATGAACCAAGATGGTGTAAGACAAGGCTATGATTTAAAACAACTCGCACTGGTACGCCAAGTCACTCAGGTTCCCATGATAGCTTCTGGCGGTGCAGGTGAAATGTCACACTTTCTGGATGCATTTAAATTAGCCAATGTTGACGGTGCCCTTGCCGCTTCCGTATTCCATAAGCAGATCATTAATATCAACGAATTGAAACAGTATCTCGCAGAAAATGGCGTTAAGGTAAGAATATAATGAATAATACAAAACTCGCCCAATTAGATTGGCAAAAAGTCGATAACCTAATGCCTGCCATTATCCAAAATGCTATTTCTGGTGATGTCTTAATGCTTGGTTATATGGATAAAGCTGCATTAGAAATGACGCTAAACAGTGGCAAGGTCACTTTCTATTCACGAACTAAACAACGTTTATGGACAAAAGGTGAAACATCAGGCAATTTCCTTAAATTGGTGGATATTTATCCTGATTGTGATAACGATACTTTACTTATTTTAGCTCACCCAATCGGGCCTACTTGTCATAATGGGACTGAAAGTTGTTTTGCTCCAGCTCAAAGCCAATGGGGATTTCTTTATGAGCTTGAGAACTTACTGCGCGAGCGTAAAAGCGCTTCGCCAGATAGCTCTTATACAGCACAACTTTATGCCAGCGGAACCAAACGTATCGCACAAAAAGTCGGAGAGGAAGGTGTTGAGACTGCTTTAGCTGCAACTGTTAATGATCGTGAAGAGTTAAAAAATGAAGCTTCTGATTTGCTCTATCATTTAATGGTGCTATTACAAGACCAATCACTATCTCTATCTGATGTGATTGATTGCTTACAAAAGCGTCATAAAAAAGCGCAATAAAATAAGTATCAGTCATTAAACTACATGACCACTTTATACTTGATAATATAAAAAACACCTCAAATACGACATTGATATTTGAGGTGTTAATTCTTTGCTTAAACAAGATGTTAATTTATATTAACCCTCTTATTTTTAGCGATTACATTGCTTGGCGGAATATCTCGATAACATCACTTTCACTACCTTGAACAGGGTTAGTGATGGCACATGCATCTTTTAATGCATTTTCAGCTAATGTTTTGAAATCTTCTTCTTTCACGCCTAATTCTTTCAGGCCTGCTGGAATACCGACATCTTTGGCGATTTTGCGGATCTCTTCAATACAAGCTTGCGCACCCTGCTCATCATTCATTGCCGAAACATCAACACCCATAGCTTGCGCTATATCTTTTAAACGACCTGCTGCTGCTTGGATGTTATAAGCTTGAACATGAGGCAGTAATACTGCATTACATACACCATGAGGTAAGTTATAAAAACCACCTAATTGGTGAGCCATAGCATGCACATAACCTAAAGAAGCATTATTAAATGCCATACCCGCTAAAAATTGTGCATAAGCCATATTTTCACGTGCTGCTGTATCACCACCGTTTTCAACGACTTTACGTAAAGACTCACTGATCATCGTCACTGCTTTTAACGCACATGCATCAGTAATAGGATTAGCGGCAGTAGAGACATAAGCTTCAACAGCATGGGTTAACGCATCCATACCCGTCGCTGCGGTTAAACCTTTTGGCATGCCAATCATTAACTCTGAATCATTTACAGATAAGATTGGTGTTACATTTTTATCAACAATAGCCATTTTAATATGACGCGCAGTATCCGTGATGATACAAAAACGTGTCATTTCAGAAGCAGTACCAGCGGTTGTATTAATTGCAATCAGTGGTAATTGCGGATGCTCAGAGCGATCAACCCCTTCATAATCGGCAATCTTACCACCATTGGCAGCGACTAGTGCGATACCTTTAGCACAGTCATGAGGAGAGCCACCACCTAAAGAGATAACACAATCACATTGATGCTCTTTTAATAAGGCTAACCCCGCTTCAACATTTTCAACGGTAGGGTTTGGCGCTGTACCATCATAAGTAACGCTAGCAATACCTGATTTCGCCAGTAATTCACTCACTTTATTTACAACACCTAATTGATTTAAAACACTATCAGTAACAATCAGTGCTTTATGAAAGCCAAAGTCTTTCATTGAGTTTATCGCGTCTGCAAGACAACCTGCGCCTAATTTGTTTACTGAAGGGATATAAAATGTTGAACTGGCCATTATTGACTTCCTTTTAGTAATTTAATCTACGTTTTAATATGTTCTATTCTTTTTATTCTTAAATTGATCATTATCAATATAATGAATAAATATTAATTTTTTTATAATATTAGAGCTCTAAAATAATATAGATAATCTAATTATCCTATTAATTCAATAGGATAATACTATTAACATATTATCATTTGTAACAAAATAATTTGATAGGCTTATCAAAATAATAAATACCAAAGAAACATATCACCGCAGAAAAATTTTTTTAAAGTCGTATAATGACCGAATAAAAATACATGCTTAATCTTAGGAGTCATTGATGTCTTTGACTATTTTCGAGCAATTAACCACATTACTCAATAACCACCACGCCCGTTATCGCGTCATGGAACACCCGACCGCGGGTCGTTCTGAGGAAGTTGCTAAAATAAGAGGTACACAATTAGGGCAAGGGGCAAAAGGTCTAGTTTGTCATGTAAAAGGCAATGGTATTAAACAACATGTACTGGCCATTTTACCTGCTGATAAACAAGCTGATCTATCAAAACTCGCTATCGCTATTGGTGGGACAAGAGCCTCTCTTGCAAGCCCGAAAGAAGTTGATGAACTAACGCAATGTGTATTTGGCGCGATCCCACCTTTTAGTTTTCATCCAGCACTAAAACTGGTTGCTGATCCGCTATTATTTGAACGTTTTGATGAATTAGCCTTTAATGCTGGAACATTAGAGCGTTCTATTATTCTTAATACACAAGATTATCAGCGTATTGCTCAGCCTGAGTTAATTCATTTTATTCGCCAAGATGATAATGATTAATAAAAGTACTATAAAATGCAGTTAAAAAGTATTTTTTAACTATAACTTTTTAATTACAAATAGTAAAAAGGTGCTGAAATTCAGCACCCCTAACACTTATAACTCACTGTTTTTAAAACTTACTCCATCCACTCAGTATGGAATACGCCTTCTTTATCAGTACGTTTATAAGTATGCGCACCAAAATAGTCACGTTGTGCTTGAATTAAGTTTGCTGGTAACACTTGCGCACGGTAGCTATCGTAATAAGAGATAGCCGCGGAGAATGTTGGCGTAGGAATACCTGCTTGAACACCATAACAAACAATATCACGCAATGCTTGTTGATACTCATCAGCGATATTTTTAAAGTAAGGTGCTAATAATAAATTAGCGATATTCGCATCGTCATTATAGGCATCAGTGATTTTTTGTAAGAATTGAGCACGAATGATACAACCTGCACGGAAAATTTTCGCAATTTCACCGTAATTTAGATCCCAGTTATATTCATCTGATGCAGCTTTCAATTGTTGGAAGCCTTGCGCATAAGAGACGATTTTACCTAAATATAGTGCACGACGAACATTCTCGATAAAGGCTTTTTTATCACCAGTAAATGCTTTTGGTGTTGGACCTGATAATACTTTAGATGCCGCCACACGTTGATCTTTCAGTGAAGAAATATAACGTGCAAAAACAGATTCTGTAATCAACGTAACAGGAACACCTAAGTCTAAAGAGCTTTGGCTAGTCCATTTACCGGTGCCTTTATTTGCCGCTTCATCAAGAATAACATCAACAAGGTAGTTACCTTCTTCATCTTTCTTACGGAAAATATCAGCAGTAATTTCAATAAGGTAGCTACTTAATTCGCCTTTATTCCACTCGGTAAAAGTGTCCGCTAACTCTTCGTTAGTTAAACCTAGTGAGTGTTTTAATACTGAATAAGCTTCTGCTATCAGTTGCATATCACCATATTCGATACCATTGTGTACCATTTTCACATAGTGGCCTGCACCATCTGCACCAATATAAGTGACACAAGGCTCGCCATCTGCCACCGCGGCAATTTTCTCAAGAATAGGAGCAACTAACTCATAGGCTTCTTTTTGACCACCAGGCATAATAGAAGGTCCTTTTAATGCCCCTTCTTCACCACCAGAAACACCCGTACCAATAAAGTTAAAACCTTGAGCCGATAGCTCACGATTACGACGAATAGTATCTTTAAAGAAAGTATTTCCGCCATCAATAAGGATATCGCCCTTATCTAAATGTGGTGTCAGCGCTGCGATGGTTTTATCTGTTGCTTCACCCGCTTTAACCATTAACAAAATACGACGCGGTTTTTCTAATGAATCAACAAATTCCTCAATAGAGTAATTCGGAACCAGTTTTTTACCTGGATTTTCAGCGATCACTTCATTGGTTTTATCGCTCGAGCGGTTGTAGATAGATACAGTGTAACCACGGCTTTCAATGTTTAGCGCAAGGTTACGTCCCATCACTGCCATACCAACCACGCCGATTTGCTGTTTTGACATGAAATAACTCCCGTCTGAATATAAACCTGCCAGTCTCAATGTACTGACAATTTGTTAACCTGATCACATAGTAACTCACTCTCTCATTTGGTGGTAGTTATTGATGCAATCGATATCGCATTCCTTATGGATAAAATGAAATTATTCTGCCACTATCAATAATAATTTATTGAAAAATTCCGCTAAATTGCTCATTATTCCCAAGTCGGCATATGCCGTCTTTATAGAAGGTAAAACAAACTGTATGGAATGGATCGTAGATCCGACGATATGGGTAGGTCTTTCCACCCTTATTGTTCTCGAAATCGTACTTGGTATTGATAACCTTGTTTTTATTGCTATTCTAGCAGATAAACTCCCAGCAAAATTAAGAGATAAAGCACGTATCACAGGATTATTGTGTGCTCTTATTATGCGGATTGTACTGCTATTTAGTCTCTCTTGGCTTATCACCCTAACCAAACCTCTTATCACACTGTTTGATCATCCTTTCAGTGCCAGAGACTTAATCATGCTCCTCGGAGGGATATTCTTACTTTTCAAAGCCACAATGGAGCTTAATGAACGGCTAGAAGGTAAAGATCATAACGAGGGAAAACAACGTAAAACCACGAGTTTTTGGTCTGTTGTTGCGCAAATTATTGTACTAGATGCTGTATTCTCTCTAGACTCTGTTATCACTGCGGTAGGGATGGTTGACCATCTCGGCGTTATGATTGCTGCTGTAACTATTGCGATGTTCTTGATGATCCTCGCAAGTAAGCCATTAACCACATTTGTCAATAATCACCCAACTATTGTTATTTTATGTTTAAGCTTCTTATTGATGATTGGTTTTGCCTTAGTTGCAGAAGGGTTTGGCTATCCAATACCTAAAGGCTATTTATACGCTGCCATTGGTTTCTCTATTATGATAGAGATATTTAACCAACTCGCACAGTTTAACCGTCGACGCTTCTTATCAGCTTCTCGCTCTTTGCGTGAACGTACAGCGGAAGCGGTATTGCGCATTATTAATGGTAAACCAGAAGCCTCTGAACTTGACCCTCACACTTCTGATTTAGTTGCTAATACAGAAGAGGTGTTTGATCCTCAAGAGCGCCAAATGATTGTGCGCGTTCTGGGTTTAAGCCAGCGAAACGTCAATAGTATTATGACTTCACGCCATGATGTTGAATATGTTGATCTAAAAGCCACCCAAGATGATATTCGCCTATTACTAGAAGAAGATCCCCATTCTCGTCTCGTTATTACCGACGAAGAAAATAGCGACGAACCTATCGGCGTGGTAAATGTTATTCAATTATTAAATCAACAGTTACGTAATGAACCATTAGATTTGCGTTTATTAATTACACAACCCTTAATCTTCCCTGAGGGGTTATCACTATTACAGGCATTAGAACAATTCCGTAATGCTCATACTCACTTTGCCTTTGTGGTTGATGAGTTTGGCTCTGTCGAAGGCATTGTTACCTTAACCGATGTAATGGAAACCATCGCCGGTAATTTACCAGTAAGTACAGAGGAAAATGACTCTCGTCACGACTTAGTACAAAATGAAGATGGCTCATGGACCGTCAATGGTTTTACACCACTGGAAGACTTGGTGCTTTATATTCCTATTAAGTTGGATGAAAAACGTGAGTATGAAACCTTGGCTGGCTTATTGATGGAACACTTACAACGCGTTCCTGCCGTCGGTGAAAAAGTGGTTATTGATGGTATTGAATTTGAACCATTAGATGTACACAATCACCGTATTAATAAAGTACGTATTGTTGAACCAACACCTGAAGACGAAGAAAACGTCGACGAAGCTTAATTTCTATTAAATAACTAAATATCCGTCTCTAAGGCGGATATTTTTTATCTGAAAATGGTGCTTAATAAAAAACGGGCTTTGTCTATGCATAACAAAGCCCGTCAATAGAATGAAAAATAAAGTAGATAAAGCTAACTTTATTTCAATAATTTATTGATGATCAACCTAATGTGCTGGGTACCAGTATTTCCGTTGCAACAATCACAATCACAAGCCCGACCAATACTGGTACAGAAACGCGTTTCATCACTTCAAAAGGTGAAATTTTCGCCATTCCTGATACAGCAACTACCACACCCGATACAGGTGATAAAGTCCGTCCTAAGTTTGATGCTTGTAACATCGGAATAGTTAAGTAAGCAGGATTCACACCCATATTACTTGCTAAGCGAGGAATTAATTCAACGAAAGCATAGAAAGGCGCATTCCCTGAGCCTGTTGTCATTGCCGCGAGCATGGTAATTAAGACTAATGCAATCATCATAACAATCGCCCCTGAGCCTAATGATTGTGCACCATCAATTAACGCGTGAATAAAGCCAACCGTTGTTAAACCTTGCGCAAAAACCCCTGCGGCAACTAATAACATTACCACTTGGGCAAATGCATCAGCCATACCACGGTAAGCAACTTCTAAACCGGCAAAAACCTCTTTAGCACTAAAGCTACGGATAAATTCAATAACCGCAGATAACATCATGCAAAGAATAATAATGGCAACAATATGAAGCTCTGGTAACCATTTACCATCAAAAACTAATACACCAATAATAGGTGTGAAAGGTAAAATCGCATAGAAATTAGGGGCGTGAGTTTTGATTTCGTTCACATCTAACATCTCTGTTTCGATATGCTCTTTACGATCAAGATAACGTTGCCAGAAAAAGTGAGCAATACACATCCCAAGAATTGCGGCAATAGAGATAGGCAGTGTTGTTTTAAACGCAAAATCAATAAGTGGCATTTCAGAAGCTTGTGCCGCTAAAATCACGTCACCAGAGGTTGGCGCTAAAATAATTGATGCAGGTGAAGCACAGATAGCTGCCGCCGCACCACGACTAATTCCCATATTGACCATCACTGGGAATAAGGTCGCCATCAATAACACACCAAGACCTGTTGCGGATGAAACAGCTAATGACATTAAACATGCAACAATATAAGCCGCTACCATTAAAAGATAAGGTGAGTTGATCATTTTTAATGGGCGTGAGGCAAGTTTCACGACCACGTCATTGGCACCAATATGAGTCATATAAGAAGCAAACCCACATAGCACCATGATCATCATCCCCAGATCACCACCACGGCTCATAAGTAGATTTTTTACATACTCAACAATATCGATTAAGCGATAACCGGTACTTGTGACACTAGCTGGTAATACTGATTTGCCCATAATCACACTGATGATAAGCAATAATAGCCCACCAGTAAGTAGCACACCTGTTGGCGAATATCCCTTAACAATGTAACGCCCAACACCCACAGCGACGAGGGCGCCGATAAGAATTTCAATCATGTATAGTTCCTGTCTACGATAGTTATTTATAAAATGAAGCTTTTTGTTTTTATCATCATTTTTTTGCATTTAGTGCAATGGACACACTCTGCCCAAAGGCAACGTTGCAGTGTATGACATATATCAAAAAAAACGACTATTTTTTTACATGTAAACAGTACGAATGAGTATTTTTTAGGCAAAAACTGAATTAAATGATAAACATAATGCACTATGAGCATAATTTAATCATTTTATCCATTTTCTGTTAACGGTGGTAGGGAACCGGGAACGGGGATAAGAAACGTAATGCAGCATCTGTGTTCCACAGATATTGTTTAATATAAGAGAAGAGATTATTAATCATAAATTAATAAAATCAATTTATTAGCCAAAAACAAAACAAGGTGGAATAAATTTTATTCCACCTTGTTAACAACTTTAAAAATTATATTTTTTTCAATAATTGATTAAGCGCTTTAACTTCGGGGCTATCATCTTGCTTATTTAACCAATTATCTATGGCCTGTTTTGCTTTTTGCTGTAATTGATCACGTAGTAATTTTTCAACGTTAAACTCATATTGGATAGCATTCCAATTACCATACAATCTTAATGGAATATCTATTTTGGCCAGTTGGCGAATAAATTCATTCTCTTTGCCCCAACCTTTTTTGATATTAACCATCAGCATCACATCTAGATTATGACGTTGTAGATCTAATTGACCTTGCCCGCTGATCTGATAAGCACTTGCTTGAGCATCTAACTGATTTAACGTCACTCGGCCTTTAGGCGCTAGTTTAAACTGGGCAATCACACTATCGGCTTTGGTATAGTTCTCAATATCTTCAGGATAAACCACTTGATCGGTTGTTTGTGCAATAGATTGCTGGATCACTTGTGGAATATTTAATCCTAGCATTTTAAATTCGCTTAATGACGTATCCAGTGTACCCTGCCAACTATTAAGAAACGCGTTGCGATTATATCCGGCACCTTCTAGGTGCCCTTTAGCAGAAATTAAACCGCTGAAATTTTCTGGCTGATCAAAGACACGGAGTAAAGGTTGCAAAGGGATATTATTCATTGTGACATTCATACTAATATGCGCTGGCACAATGCTGGTAGAAATCACCGTAGGCAGTGAAAAATCTCCGTTTAGGATCTGCCCTTCTAACCTATCAATATTTAATGATTTGGGGTTATTTAATGCGGTTAATTTAACATTGTTTATTTCTAATTCTTTATACAATAACTTATTGAGCGCTAAGTTTAAGCTAAATTCAATATCACCCCAGTGGGTTAAATCATACGCTTTGTTTTCAATTGTCGCGGAGGTAATAACCGGACGAGCCATAATAGTTGCATTGGGTGATGGTGCAGCCTGAGCATGGCTAAAGAATGAGAATGATCTCGACGGGGTATTTGCCAAGGTTAACGATGCCGTTTCAGATGAATTAGGCTGTGCTAACTCAGGTAATAGGGTATTTAAATTTAAAGTGTCCCCAGTTAATTCCACTTGATAGCGGTTCTTTTTAGCCAATTCAGCCGTGATGCTACCTTGTAGCTGACTCTCATTTGCCGTCATATTTAAATTATTTAAGGCAATAACATTTACACTATCATTTTTAATATTGAAATCTGAGGTTAAATTTCCGGAGATCCCTTGAGCCGGAAGTCCTATTCCCGATAATGCATAATCTAATTGAGCGATATTGCCACTGATTTGATATGGGTAGCCACTCATATCAGCATTAGCAACAACATTTAACATTAACTCGCGACGATCACGATTAATTTTGGTGCTCATCTCAAGGTTAATTTGTTTTTTGTCGTCCGTTTTTAATAATAAATTGATATCGCGTAAATTAAGTTGCTCTCCCCCTTTGGTTTGCCAAATAATCAAACTATCGGAGATCCTCACCTTAGCAATATTTAATTGCCAACGATTTGTTTTTGGCTCAATAATCGGACGAGTACTGTCTTCATTGGCAACAGAAGGCGGGGTTATTTTAGGTATTGCTTTACTCTCAGGCGTTTGTCTAACCACTGCGCCTTTTAGCATCACTTCTTTTACTTCCAACTGGTGGGAAAGTAATGGCCATAATTCCACATCAAGACGCATATTATCAGCAGTGATCAATGGTTGCTCAGCACCGGGAGCTGTTAATGACATTTTACCACTAATAATGCTGAGTTTTGGCCAGACATGCCAACGCATATCATCTTGTAAGGTTAATTTATAGCCACTTTGTTTTTCAACGCGTTCAACAAGATAACCACGAAAATCATTAGGGTTAATGAGCAAAACTAATGTCGTTAAGCCTGCCAAAATCACTACAAGCAAAATGGCGAGTGTTGTCAAAAACCTTTTCATATTGTTACCCGCTTAATAAAGTTGATAATAGTCGTTAATGAAAATTAATCTTCGCTAATCCGACTTCCTACCGCACCTTGTTGATTTTTATATTTCGCATCTTGGCGACGATTGTAAGGCCTATCCGCAGAGCCTGACATAGGTTCAAAACTTAATGCGCCAATCACCATACCCGGTCTTAATGCTAATGGCAGTTTACCTGAATTAAAAAATTCTAATACGATGTGTCCATGCCAACCCGGATCAATTCGGTGAGCCGTGACGTGTACCATTAATCCTAATCGCGCTAAAGATGAGCGTCCATCTAACCACCCTACTACATTATCCGGTAATGTGACAGACTCTAATGTAACCGCCAAGGCAAGCTCTCCGGGATGAAGATAAAACGCTTCGCCTTCTGGTAATACAATTTCATCACTCATCACCCGCTCAAGGGCCTCATTAACTTCATTTTTGGGGCCACTGAGGTCAATGTAAGCCGCAGTATGTCCTTGGAAAACACGAAACTGGTTACCCAAGCGAACATCCGCTGTTGCGCCGTTAATTCGCTCGATAGGCGGGCGGGGTTCAATGACTAATTTACCTTCATCAAGCCACTGAATAATATCACGGTCGCATAATCGCATTTTATTTCCCTTCTTCAAGTTAAACAGGCAGTTTCATGGTTAATCATGCATGAAAGCTGCCTACAAATGAACTCAATTATTCACAAAACTGTCCGATTTTTGCTTTCAAAATATCGATCGCAACACGGTTTTTTCCCCCTCTAGGCACAATAATATCGGCATATTGTTTAGAAGGCTCAATAAACTGGAAGAACATCGGACGAACAGTTTTATTATATTGTTCAATAACAGAATCTAGACTACGCCCACGTTCATTCACATCACGTTTAATTCTACGCATTAGACAGATATCTAATGGCGTATCGACAAAGATAGAAAAATCCATCTCTTCACGTAAGCGCTTATCTGTTAATAACAGAATACCTTCAATAATAATAACTTTTTTTGGTTTAAAATGAATGGTTTCTGATTTACGGGTGTGAGCGACATAATCATATTGAGGGAGTTCGATGGCGTTTCCGGCTTTTAGTTCACACAAGTGTTGGTATAAAAGTGCGTGATCCATCGAATTGGGGTGGTCGTAGTTAACTTTATATCGCTCTTCCATTGTTAAATCACTTTGGTCACGATAATAGCAATCTTCTGGTATCACACCGATATTATGATCACCTACTTGCGCTCTTAATTCACGGTAAAGTGTACTGGCAATAAGACTTTTACCTGAAGCAGAGGCTCCAGCGATACCTACAATTGTGCACTGATGTGCTGTGTCAGCCATAATAAAAAACCTGGTTTGAAATAAAAAAGAGGAATAACGTAATAATATGTAAATATTACGCTCGCGCAGATTATAGTTTTGAAATCCTTCTGGTTCCAGCGTAAAACCAAAAATCTCTTTGTTTTTTATCAAAAATAGTCAGATTTCAGCGGATAAAAAAAAGGAAGCCTAAAAGACTTCCCATAATAATCAATAGATTATTGTTTCACCGCTTATACCGCGCGGAAAGAAATTTCCGTTGGAATAGCATCCCCATCCCAATACATTTGCGCAGAAACTGTTGAAGCAATTTCACGATAGATATCAGCGAATTCACCTTCTGGATCACGCATCACCGTCGGTTGTCCGCGATCTAAATCTTCACGTAAAGAGATATGCAGTGGAATTTGACCCAATAATTGGCAATGATATTTTTCGGCTAATTTCTCAGCACCACCAGTACCAAAAATAGGCTCAAGATGACCACAATTGCTACAAATATGCGCACTCATATTCTCAATAATACCTAATACGGGTACATTGACTTTTTTGAACATGACAATGCCTTTCATCGCATCCACCAGCGCAATATCTTGTGGTGTTGTAACAACAACGGCGCCAGTCACCGGAATATTTTGTGATAAGGTCAATTGAATATCACCCGTTCCTGGTGGCATATCGATCACAAGGTAGTCTAAATCAGGCCATAACGTATCTTGCAGCATTTGCATCAACGCTTTGCTTGCCATTGGACCACGCCATACCATGGCATTATCGTCTGTGACTAAATAACCGATAGAGTTAGATGCTAGACCATACGCCATAATAGGTGCCATATGTTGCCCATCTGGTGAAGTTGGGCGTTCCATGGTTGTACCTAACATATTAGGAATGGATGGGCCATAAATATCCGCATCCAGAATACCAACTTTAGCCCCTTCTTGTGCTAGCGCTAAAGCAAGGTTTACCGCGGTACTGGATTTACCCACCCCGCCTTTACCTGAACTCACCGCCAGAATATTACGTACGCCATTAATACCTGGAAGATCATTTGCACGACGTAGTGTGGCAATATTGTGTTTTAGCTTCCACTCAACAGCTTTGGCTCCCGTCATATTACGCAGCTCTGCCGTTTTTTCTTCAATCAGTTGTTGGAAAGGTTTTTTCCACACAAACGGCATCACTAATTCGATATGAAGGACATCATCAATCATCGCACACTGATGTAATGCTTTTAGGGAAAGCAGATTACGTTTCAATGTCGGGTGTTCAAAAGTAGACAAGACACCTGAAACTTTTTCTTTCAGAATCTCAGGGGTGGTCTGCTCGGGGGATTTATCACTCATCCCGGCTCCTCTCATTTTCGTTATTCATTAAATATCTGAGTGCACCTATCATATCAGATAGTCAATGACTACGATAATGCCTTACCTCAATTTGCCAAGCGAAATTTCTCTTGCAAAAACTCTATGATTGCCCTAGCGACATCATGACGGATAGGTTAACATCAAAGACCCTTTTTTTAATTTAATGGAAGTAAGATCCTTACTATGTCTCACGTCGCGAATAAATTATTGGTAACCTGCGCGTTACCTTATGCTAACGGTTCAATTCATCTCGGTCATATCCTTGAACACATTCAGGCTGATATCTGGGTCCGTTACCAACGAATGCGCGGCAAAGAAGTTCATTTCATCTGCGCTGATGATGCTCACGGCACGCCTATTATGCTGAAAGCTCAACAATTGGGTATTACCCCAGAAGCCATGATTGAAGAGATGAGCAAAGAGCATCAACAGGATTTTGCCGGTTTTAATATCAGCTACGATAATTATCACTCCACGCACAGTGAAGAAAATCGTCAATTATCGACGAAAATTTATCTAGCCCTGAAAAAAAATGGTCATATTAAAAGTAAAACGATTTCTCAACTTTATGATGAAGAAAAAGGCATGTTCTTGCCTGATCGTTTTGTTAAAGGGACTTGCCCTAAGTGTAAAGCGCCCGATCAATATGGTGATAACTGTGAAGTATGTGGGTCAACTTATAGCCCGACAGAATTAATTAATCCACGCTCTGTGGTATCGGGTTCAACGCCGGTAATGCGTGAAACCGAACACTATTTCTTTGATCTCCCAGCCTTTAGCAATATGTTGCAAGAGTGGATCCGCTCCGGTGCATTGCAAGAGCAAGTAGCCAATAAGATGCAAGAGTGGTTTGACAGCGGTCTGCAACAGTGGGATATCACCCGTGACGCCCCTTATTTCGGTTTTGAAATCCCTAATGCGCCGGGTAAATATTTCTATGTTTGGTTAGACGCCCCTATTGGTTATATGGGCTCATTCTTAAACCTATGTGAAAAACGTGGTGATTTAAGCTTTGATGAGTTCTGGAACAAAGAGAGCAAAACTGACTTATACCATTTTATCGGTAAAGATATCGTTTATTTCCACAGCTTATTCTGGCCGGCAGTGTTAGAAGGTAGTGAATACCGTAAACCAACCAACCTATTTGTGCATGGCTATGTCACCGTCAATGGTGCGAAGATGTCAAAATCTCGCGGTACCTTTATTACGGCACGTGCCTATCTTGATCACTTTGATGCTGATTGCCTACGCTATTACTATGCGGCAAAACTTTCATCACGTATTGATGATATTGACCTAAACTTAGAAGACTTTGTACAGCGTGTAAACAGCGATATCGTCAACAAGGTGGTTAACCTCGCGTCCCGTACTGCGGGTTTTATCAGTAAACGCTTTGATGGCAAATTAGCGGCAAGCCTTGATGATGCGAAGTTATATCAACATTTCGTCGATATGCAAGAAAGCATCGCACAATGTTTTGAAAACCGTGAATTTGGTAAAGCTATTCGTGAAATTATGGCATTAGCAGACGAAGCTAACCGCTATATTGATGAAAAAGCGCCTTGGGTGGTTGCTAAACAAGAAGGTAAAGAGGCTGAGTTGCAAGCTATTTGTACTATGGGAATTAACTTATTCCGTGTACTGATGACTTATTTAAAACCAATTCTACCTTCTTTAACAGAACGTTCAGAAGCCTTCTTACAAACTGAATTAACTTGGAATGCTCTGTCGCAACCGCTGTTAAACCATGAAATTACTAAATTTAAAGCATTGTTTAATCGTATTGAAATGGATAAAGCCAATGCAATGGTAGAAGCTTCAAAAAGTACCATTGCGCCAGTCAAAGAAATCACTGGCCCATTAGCAGACGCGCCTATTCAAGAAACCATTAAATTTGATGATTTTGCCAAAATTGATATGCGCATTGCTGAAATTAAACAGGCTGATTTCGTTGACGGCTCAGATAAGTTGCTAAAATTAATACTGGACTTAGGGGGAGAAACACGCCAAGTATTCTCCGGCATTCGTTCTGCATACCCTGATCCGAAAGTATTAGAAGGTCGCTTAACTGTTATGGTTGCAAACCTAGCACCTCGCAAAATGCGTTTTGGAATTTCAGAAGGTATGGTGATGGCCGCAGGCCCTGGTGGTGAAGATATTTTCTTACTTAGCCCAGATAGTGGGGCTAAACCGGGTCACCAAGTGAAATAAAAACTGACCTTTATTCAAAATGCAAATACAAAGCGGGGTTCTATAAAGAGCCCCGCTCTTTTTTTATTGTGATCCATAGCACACTTTGAAAATTGGTGTATGATAAATACGTCAGTTGATTTAGGACACATATCTATGAAATCTAAGCGGGTGCAGATCACAATCTGGCACTATATACGATCATTTTTTATACTTTATCTTTGTCTTTTTGCCGGTAATCTTATTTCAGCCTTATTACCTTTCGCGGTGCCAGGCAGTATTGTTGGACTACTTATTCTATTTGGTTTACTTGCCTTCCAGCTTATTCCACTACGTTGGGTAAAACCCGGTGGTAATATTTTACTGAAAAATATGTCATTGCTCTTTATTCCTATCGGGGTGGGTGTAATGAACTATTATAATTTATTAAGCCAACAACTCTTTCCTATTGTTCTGGCCTGTGTTGTCAGTACCTTTGCGGTGATGGCGCTAGTCGCTTACTGCTCACATTACGTGCATCGTGAACGTCCTATTATCGGTGCTAAACCCGATAAAGTAGAGGATGTAGAATTAGCAGAACAACAAGACGACGACAGAGCGTTAAGTGAGAAGAAAAAATGTTAATATTAATGAATATTTGGTGGTCATTACCGCTAACACTTATTATTTTCTACTTAGCACGTAAACTGGCTGCTCGATTTAAATGGCCTATTTTAAATCCGTTATTGATTGCTATTGTTGTTATTATTCCTATTTTATTAGTGACACACACCGCTTATGAGGATTATTTTGCCGGAAGTCGTATCCTTAACGACTTGTTGCAACCAGCTGTTGTTGCTTTAGCTATTCCTTTATATCAACAATTACACCAAATACGCGCACAATGGAAATCGTTAATTAGTATCTGCTTTATTGGTAGTATCGCCGCCATGGCTAGTGGTACAGCGATTGCGTTATGGGCTGGCGCTACTCCTGAAATTGCCGCCTCCATTTTGCCTAAATCGGTAACAACCCCTATCGCAATGGCTGTTGCGGATTCCATAGGTGGTATTCCTGCAATCAGTGCTGCATGTGTTATTGCAGTAGGTATTTTAGGTGCCATTTTTGGTCATACGCTATTTAAAATATTACGTATTCCAACTCACGCTTCTCGTGGTTTAGCGATGGGAACAGTCTCTCACGCAGTGGGTACTGCAAGAGCAGCTGAAATCGATTATATTGAAGGGGCATATAGTTCATTAGCATTAATGACTTGCGGTATTATTACTTCACTTACTGCACCCTTTATTTTTCCTTTTATTTTGCACCTTTTTAGCTAATTAGCTAAATCAAGAGAACACATAAAAAACCTTCGTTCAGAGCGAAGGTTTTTTATGCTAATGCTAAAATCAATTTACTATAAATTTGAGATGCATCTCCCAATTAATCATTCAGTTGCAATAGTTTCATTGAAAATATGATTTTAATCACATATAAGAGTAGGTAAAGATGCCTAAAATCTTACAATAGCAGAAGATTAATGGGAGACACCTATATGCATACTCGTTTTCAGGCAATTTGGTCAGATTTATCCCCTCAATTACAACAAGCACTTACGCCTTATCTTGAGCAGGATGAATTTCCGGCAATGTTCACTGCAGAACAAGTTAATGCGTTAAAAACACAGTTACAATGTAATGATGATGAGTTAGCCCTCGCATTACTGCCTGTTGCAGCCGCTTGTGCTGTGACACCTATCTCTCATTTTAATGTGGGTGCCATTGCTCGTGGTGAAAGCGGTCACTTCTATTTTGGGGCAAATATGGAGTTTGCTGGCGCCCCATTACAACAAACAGTACACGCAGAGCAAAGTGCGGTTACACATGCTTGGTTACGCGGTGAGTCTCGTTTAGTTGCCATCACAGTTAACTATACCCCTTGTGGTCATTGTCGTCAGTTTATGAACGAACTAAATAGCGGCACTCATATTGCAATCCATCTCCCAGGCCGAAAAGTGGCAACCTTAGGTGACTACTTACCTGATAGCTTTGGCCCTAAAGATCTCAATATCACTACCCTACTGATGGATAAAGTTAATCACGGTTATCAAATAGATAACACTAGCCAACTAGCACAACAGGCACTACAAGCAATAAATCGTAGTCATGCCCCTTACAGCCATTCTCACAGTGGTATTGCTGTACAGATGAAAAGCGGTAAGATCTTTCAAGGCAGTTATGCTGAAAATGCCGCATTCAATCCCAGTATGCCACCATTACAAGCGGCACTTATCGCATTAAATATGGCGGGTGAAAATGTTATGGATATTGAGTCTGCAATATTAATTGAAAAAGCAGACAGCCTATTAACTCAGTGGGATGCCACACAAGCAACATTAACAGCTTTAGGTTGCCGCCAAATACAGCGTGTCACTTTGTAACATTTTTTAACTTATACCGTTAAATTGTCCTCATAAAAAAGCATCAGCATGTAAATTTTTGCTGATGCTTATCAGAAAAAGTCATAACAATTGTATCTATCTCTCATTTCTAAGCAGAAAAATCATAAAAAAATAACATAAGCTGTACATATTTTTATTATTTTGTAGGATCTACACTTGTCATGTGACTAACTGCCTTACAAGAGTATTTTTCATGGAACTGGAACACGAAAGTAAACGTCCTCTCTATATCCCGTATGCAGGCCCAATCCTGCTTGAATTTCCCCTGTTAAATAAAGGTAGTGCTTTTAGCGAAGAAGAGCGCAGCACCTTTAACCTTCATGGTTTACTGCCTGAGGCAGTAGAAACCATTGAAGAGCAGGTGGAACGCGCTTACCGTCAATATCTTGATTTTAAAAATGATAACGATAAACACATCTATTTAAGAAATATCCAAGATACCAATGAAACGCTATTTTATCGTCTGTTGGAATCTCACCTTACTGAAATGATGCCCATCATTTATACCCCCACAGTAGGTGAAGCTTGTGAGCACTTCTCTGATATTTACCGTCGTGCGCGTGGACTTTTTATCTCTTACCCTAACCGCGCCAATATTGATGATATGCTACAAAACGCCACCAAACAAAACGTAAAAGTGATTGTGGTCACAGATGGTGAGCGTATCCTTGGTTTAGGTGACCAAGGTATCGGTGGTATGGGTATTCCTATTGGTAAACTCTCTTTATATACCGCTTGTGGTGGAATAAGCCCCGCTTATACCTTACCCGTTGTACTGGATGTTGGCACCAATAACCCACAACGTTTAAATGACCCACTTTATATGGGCTGGCGCCACCCACGTATTACCGGAGATGAATATAACGAATTTGTCGATGAATTTATTCAAGCCGTTAAACGTCGTTGGCCAAATGTACTGCTGCAATTTGAAGATTTTGCACAAAAAAATGCCATGCCGTTATTAAATCGTTATCGTGATGAATTATGTTGCTTTAATGATGATATTCAAGGTACTGCCGCTGTGACATTAGGTAGTCTAATTGCGGCAAGCCGTGCTGCGGGGCGTCAATTAAAAGATCAAACTGTCGCTTTCTTAGGTGCAGGCTCAGCCGGCTGTGGTATTGCAGAGCAAATTATTGCACAAATGAAGTCTGAAGGACTAAGCGACGAACAAGCTCGTGCACGTATCTTTATGGTTGACCGTTTTGGTTTGTTAACGGATAAACTGCCAAACTTACTCGATTTCCAAAGTAAGCTTATTCAAAAAAGCGAAACGCTGGCCGATTGGCAAACAGAAACGGATGCAATTTCACTGTTAGAAGTGGTTAAAAATGCTAAGCCAACCATTCTGATTGGCGTTTCTGGTCAAGCAGGACTTTTCACTGAAGAGATTATTCGTGAAATGCATAAGCATTGTGAACGTCCTACCGTGATGCCTCTTTCGAACCCAACGTCTCGTGTTGAAGCGCGTCCTGAAGATATTATCAATTGGACTGATGGACAAGCTCTTGTTGCTACAGGAAGTCCATTTGCCCCAGTCACCTATAAAGAGAAAGTGTATCCTATTGCACAATGCAATAACTCATACATCTTCCCAGGTATTGGCCTTGGCGTTATTGCAAGTGGTGCAAAGCGTGTTACTGATGCCATGTTAATGGTTGCAAGCCGTGCGTTAGCCGATTGCTCGCCTATGGCAAAAGAAGGCGATGGCCCACTATTACCTTTATTAGCCGATATTCAACAAGTTTCACGTTATATTGCTAAACAAGTTGCCAAAGAAGCACAGGTGCAAGGAGTTGCAACGGTCACGTCTGATTCTGCTTTAGAAGAAGCGATTGAACGTAACTATTGGGAGCCTGAATACCGTATTTACAAGAGAACGTCATTCTAATTGAGTTAAAATCATTAGGTTTCATTCTGAAAAGCGCACTATTATCACTAATAGCGCGCTTTTTTCTTGCTTCCCAATTAGTGCTCAAGTAGCCTTTAACCTATTAGAAAACCCTGAGTCATTAAGGCAAGGATATGCTAAAGCGCCTCATTTATCTCTTTTTGACCCTTTTTATCTTAGTTGCGGTGGCATTAATTGCTTGTGATCGCTGGATAGGTGTAAAAACTAGCCCCTATATATTTGAAGATATAGATAAACTACCCGCCAAAAAAGTAGGCATGGTATTAGGTACTGCTAAATATTACACCACAGGCTATCTTAACCAATTTTATCAATATCGTATTCAAGGTGCTGTTAATGCCTATAACAGCGGCAAAGTGCAATATCTGTTACTCAGTGGAGATAATGCACAGCATAGCTATAATGAACCCAATACGATGCGTAAAGATTTAATTAAAGCAGGCATACCGGCATCGCGTATCGTTATGGATTTTGCTGGATTTAGAACTTTAGATTCGGTAGTACGCACAAAAGAAGTGTTTGGAACAGATGGCTTTACTATTATCACTCAGCGTTTCCATTGCGAACGAGCCGTATTTATTGCCCTTGAAAAAGGCATTGATGCCCAGTGTTTTGCTGTTGCTTCGCCGAAGAGTATGTTTAAGGTGCGTTTACGTGAAGTTTTAGCCAGAGCAGGTGCGGTTGTCGATCTCTATATATTAAAACGTGAACCGCGTTTTCTAGGTCCACCAGAAGCGATACCTGCTGTACAAAATATTCCTGATGATATTAAGGGCTATCCGGCGGTTTCACCACAAGAGGTAGAAGCGTTGCCATTAAACAATGGTAAAAACAGTTAAAAGCGTTTAGCTAACCCTGTTGACGAGTGGCGCCACAGCCACTCGATTGGCCCTTGAGAAAAATAGCGTAACCACATTACGGCAAAGATAATATTTATCCCCCAAATAGCCATCACAAATAGCATAAGCTGCAATAAAGTAAATTGGTTAAATAACCCCATCCGCTGGAAAAGCGTCGTGCCAATAATACTCTGTAGTAAATAGGTGGTAAGCGCCATTTTCCCCACACAACGTAAAGCATAGGCGATAAAACTGTGTTGAATATAAGGCCATGCCCAATAGAGTAAAGCAATATAACCTAAGCTTTGAATAATTTGGATCACCATGGTGATAGGCTGAGCCACTACCGCAGACCACATATAATGCCAATCTAAATAATAATCGGTAATAACAAGCGTCCCTTGGAAAAGTAAACTTATGACTAAAAAACAAACCGCTATCAAACCATAATGAGACTGTGAATAGCGTCGTTGTAACCAACCGGATGCCATTAGCGCCGCCCCCATTAACATGGCGCCAATTAAAAACCAACTATATTGACGAACTAAATTAAAAATAAAATCACTCAGTTCATCTAATCGCCAGTAGATACTATTTATATAGCTTCCGGTTTTCCAATTAGTCTCTATCATGGCGGAATAGTCAGAGCTATACCAAACTATTTCAACAAAATCACGATAGTAGTAAAATAAAAAAGCTAAAATAATCGCGCCAAATAAATAGAGCAGCAGCCCAAGGATAAATTGCCGCTTAATAGGTAATGCTTTAATAAAAAAGAGAACAAATAATCCGCAAATACTATAAGGAAATAAGATATCCCCTTCCCATAGTAATAGGGTATGAATAATACCGATTAATGCCAGAATAATTAGGCGAGAGACGTTCCAAGCAACAGATCGTTGAGATAATAAATAAAGTGTTCCGCCAAATAACAGCGCAAAAATAAACAGAAACTTTCCTTGGGTAAATAAATTTAATCCCATCCAAGTAAGTTTGTCCGCAAAAGTCGCCTCTCCTGAATGCATAGGATTAAATGAGGCAACTCTTAATAAGGCAAAACCTGAGATATTGAGTAATAAGATGCCAAGGATCGCTATTCCTCTCAACGCATCTAAAGCGTCGATGCGTTGACGTGAATTTTGTTCCATTTATTCATCTCAAAGATGGCGTACAGCACGCAAAAACTCTTGGCGAGTATTTTGGCTAGATTTAAATAGTCCACCTAATGAGGTTGTGGTGGTTGCACTGGTTGCATCACGAATGCCTCTTGCTTTTACACAATAGTGAACGGCATCAATAGAGACAGCAACGTTTTTCGTCCCCAATAGCGTTTGTAAGGCAATCAATATTTGTTGCGTTAAACGCTCTTGCACTTGAGGGCGTTGTGCGAAGAACTGCACAATACGGTTAATTTTTGATAAACCAATCACTTTATCTTTAGGAATATAAGCAACCGTTGCTTTACCATCAATAGTGACAAAATGGTGCTCACAAGTACTGGTTAATGTGATGTCACGAACAGTGACCATTTCATCAACCTGCATTTTATTTTCAATCAGGGTGATTTTAGGAAAGTTGTGATAATCCAAGCCTGAAAAAATTTCATCAACATACATTTTCGCAATGCGATGTGGCGTTTCCGCTAAACTGTCATCACTCAAATCTAGGTTTAACAATTTCATCACTTCCGTCATGTGATGTTTAATTTGTTGTTTACTCTCACTGGGTGAAAGTTTTGGCTCACGAAGAGGCGTTTCCAAACCACGCTCCACTAACGCGGCATGTACCCATTGCGCCTCTTTACTTAATGTTGATGACATTGGACTCTCCGATAAACACATTAATTAAGTCTCTGTTACCTAATTCAACGATAACCGTTACACTTTAGATGAGCTGAATCACATTATCCAGCAATACTGCATTTTTGGTTATGAAATTATTGCTTTTTTGTCATTTTTTATTGTTTTACCCTTTATTGTTTTCTTTCATACAAACCAAAATACCGCCGATGATCAATATCACAAAGGCGACATATAATGCCGGCTCTAGTCTTCCCGTTAACGCCGTTGAAAGGAAGGAAACCAGAGGCCCAACTAGCTGTCCAATAGCATAAAATGTTGTTAATAATCCTGCCATATAACGAGCATGATCAGGTGCCAACTCTTTACCACGTAAAAATGCTAATTGCACCGCACACATTAACCCTCCCCCCACTAAAAATGCGCCAATAGCAAGACCTGTAATTGTGGGTAGCCATTCGGCAATGATGATCCCCAGTGCTTGCAACCATAGTGTTATCGCCAATCGTAATTGTGTATTAAGGACATTACGTGTCAGTATCGCGATCCCAATACATAAAGCTGCGGAAGCACCAAAAATAGGCCAGACAAATTGAGCTACTAAGCTACCGGGAAAACGTTCTGTCGCCATTTGAGATAAAAAGGTCGCAGGTAAAATATAACCAAAGCCCGCAAAGGTATAACCCCAAATCAATTTTTTCATCGCCGGCGTTAAGATAAGTGGCTCTACTTTGACTTGCTCACGATTAATTGACCAAGGTTTGGGTAAATGATAGCTCACATAAATTGCACAAATAAATGCCAACACACCGTAAATCAACCAACCTGTTGTCGCACTCATCTGCCACTTGAGAATGAATACCGCAAGAAGGCCACTAATAAAGATCCCCGCCCCTGTTCCTGCATAGACTGCCACACTTAATGCCGGGCGATTTAAACGGGCTAATACTTCATTTGCCCACGAAGCAACAAGCACTAATGTCCAACCGCTTGCCCAACCAATAAAAAAACGAGCAATACTATGAGTTAAAGCATCATTAAGTACCGCACTAAGCAGTGTAATGATCACCGCTCCCCATAATCCCCCCCAAAGCCGATAGCCCACACCTTTAGTTGCTTTCATCGCATCATATGAACCAGCTAAATACCCTAGATAATTAAATGCTGCAACAATACTGGCACTGGTTAATGTCAGTTGTGTGTCCGCAATCATTAGCGGTACTTGAGGCGTAAAAGTAAAACGCCCTATCCCCATAGCAACAACTAAAGCAAGGAAACCACTAAAAGCGATATGAAAGGCTTGTGCTGAATGGCTTGGATGGGTTGAGGTATTCATAAGGCTCCATTGTATTGATGTTATTTATTACATTTAAAATACAACAATATTATTAACACATTAACTAACAGTTTTGTTTTAAATAGTTAACATTTTATGTTGAGTAATATTTTCTTTTTTTGCTGATGAGATGATCGCTAACATGATGTGCTTCATCGTGATAGATTAGTATCATGAAATAAAACAGCACATTTCGATAGATTTTGGAGTATACAATGAGTCAATGTCAGGTTAGCGGTTTGTTATCCCTTGATGAGGCGCTAGAAAAATTACTTGAAAAACCGGTGGCAATCACAGATACCCTTAGTATCCCTTTGCATAAGGCAGCAGGTTATATCTTAAGTGAGCACATCACTTCACCACTCAATGTACCTCCTTTCGATAATTCTGCCATGGATGGTTACGGTGTACGTTATACGGATCTAAACACTCAATCTCCTTTACCTATTGCAGGCAAAGCGTTTGCTGGAGTCCCTTTTGAAGGTGAATTACCACAAGGACAATGTGTTCGTATCATGACTGGAGCCATGATACCCGCAGGTGTCGATACCGTTATTATGCAAGAAGAAACACAAGTGACTGACAACGGTATTCTTTTTCCACATCCGGCCAAACTTGGACAAAATATTCGTCGTATTGGTGAGGATATAAAACAAAACGATATCGTCTTAGCCGCAGGAACAAAACTTTCTACAGCACAGTTACCTCTTATTGCTTCACTCGGTATTGCCAATATTAATGTTTACCGCAAATTAAAAGTGGCCGTATTTTCAACGGGTGATGAGTTGCAAACTATTGGCCAACCATTAAAAGCGGGGCAAATCTATGATACTAACCGCTTTGCCGTACGCTTAATGTTGGAAAAATTAGATTGTGATGTGCTTGATTTAGGCGTTATTCCAGATTCGCCAGAAAAACTGCGAGAAACCTTTAAAACCGCTGATGCACAAGCGGATTTAGTGATTAGCAGTGGCGGAGTTTCTGTGGGTGAAGCGGACTATACTAAACAAATTTTAGATGAAATAGGCGAAATTGGTTTTTGGAAATTAGCCATTAAGCCGGGTAAACCTTTTGCTTTTGGTCGCCTACATAATGCTTGGTTCTGCGGATTACCGGGTAATCCTGTCTCAGCAACAGTGACATTCTACCAATTAGTACAGCCTTTAATTGCCCGTTTATCTGGTTTTAGTCAGTGGCGAGCACCACAGCGTTTCCATGCTAAAACCTGTTCACCATTAAAAAAATCTGCCGGTCGTCTGGATTTCCAACGCGGTATCGCCAGTATTAATGAAAATGGTGAATGGCAAGTAACCACATCGGGACATCAAGGCTCTCACGTATATAGCTCCTTTAGTGTGGCAAACTGTTTTATCGTCTTAGAGCGAGAGCGTGGTAAAGTTGCAGCGGGTGAAACCGTCACTATTGAGCTATTTAATCCTCTGCTAAAAAGCGAATAGTGTTTATGAGTATAGAATTAACCGATGAAGAAACGCTGCGTTATAATCGCCAAATTGTGTTAAGGGGCTTTGATTTTGACGGTCAAGAAGCACTGAAAAGTGCTTCTGTATTAATTGTCGGTGTTGGGGGATTAGGCTGTAGTGTATCGCAATATCTCACTGCCGCAGGTGTTGGCAAACTGACACTATTAGATTTTGATACCGTTTCACTGTCCAATCTTCAACGCCAGATCCTGCATCGCGATAGCACCATTGGTCAGCCGAAAGTTTTATCAGCTAAAACAACATTAAACGCGATTAATCCCCATGTACAGATAGATACGGTTGATGCACTACTTGAAGATAAAGCACTGGCTGAATTAATCAGCCAACATCATCTGATAATGGATTGCACAGATAATGTCACTATCCGTGAGCAACTAAATCGACTGTGTTTTGTGCAGAAAAAACCCTTAGTATCTGGTGCAGCAATTCGTATGGAAGGCCAAATTAGCGTCTTTACCTATCAAGATGATGAACCTTGCTATCGCTGTTTAAGTCATCTTTTTGGTGATAATGCACTAACTTGTGTTGAAGCGGGTATTATGGCCCCTGTTGTGGGTACTATTGGCACTTTACAGGCCATTGAAGCCATCAAATTACTCACTGGTTATGGCGAAACTTTACATGGCAAAGTATTAATTTTTGACGCTATGCGGATGCAATTTCGTGAATTTAAGCTACCTAAAAATCCACACTGTGATGTATGTGCGGCTAATTTGCCCGATAATTGACCCCTTCTAATATTTTAATAGGGTAAGTAGCTATCGGTTCTGCTTACCTTATTCTCTTCCATATAGTGGTATTCTATGCGGTTTATCCTATTATTTTCGCCCGTTGATAAAACAGTTAGTTAAATCAATGTAACACGCAGGTAGTATTGAGCGTCATTTAATTCTAATATGACCGCCCGCATCAAAACTTCATAGGATGCCCAATCAGTACCGAAAATTAGCCATCATCGCCAAAAAAGCTATACAAGGTAGAAGAATGACATTTCAAATTGCAGACACACTCTATTATAACGGCCTAATCTATACCGCTGATAATAGTAACAATTTCGTCGAAGCTATCGCTGTTTCCCAAGGCATTATTATTGCAACAGGCACAAAATCGAATTTACTTGCTTACTGTAATGAAAAAACACAGCATATCGATTTACAGAAGAAAATGGTGATGCCCGGCATTATTGATGCTCATATGCATCCATTTTGGGGGGGAGCCACATTAGCAGGTTGTCACCTTGATTACCTCTCCTTAACAATCGATGAAATTCTATCGCGTATCCAACGCTATCTTGATGCTGATCCCATCGATAGTGATACAGCTTGGTTGAAAGTGTCAGCATGGTATCGTGAAGGGATGCAACCGGAAGGGATACAAATGACGCGTTATCACCTTGATAGCTTAAATACGTCTCGCCCTATTTTACTTTTTTCTAGTGATTGTCATAGCGTATTAGCAAATTCCCGCGCACTAGAATTATTAAATATTACGGCTGAAACCCCCGATCCCCCTGATGGCAATATTGAACGTGATGGTGATAGAACACCTATTGGTATTCTTGAAGATGCGCCAGCTATGCAGGCTATTGATAGCCTACCGCCTTTAACGGCAGAGCAAAATCTACAAATCGCACGCCATGTACAAAAGTTGCTCAATCAACAAGGGGTAACGACTATCATGGATGCACGTGTTGGTGAGCCACAATTACGTGCCTTTAATACCTTGCGAGAAGCGGGTGAATTAACGGTTCGTGTTGAGAATGCGGTTGAAATTACCCCTGATGATGTGGCTGATATTGCAGCTATTCCTCATGCTGTACAACAAGCAATAACACGATTCTCTCACTGGCATCAAATCAGCCAAGGCGCGCAACCCAGTGTCGCTATTCGCCATATTAAGCTTTTTCTTGATGGTGTATTACAAGCGCCGATTATGACAGCACGTTTACACGCCCCTTATCGTATTAATGTCGGTACGGATGAAACGCCTCATTGGCAAGATTCAGAGCATGTTGGCGATCTCTATTTTTCACCTGAAATCTTGACGCCATTAGTCACTGAGATTAGCCGTGCAGGTTATCATCCTCATATTCATACCGTAGCTGAAGGGGCTATTAGTGTCGCACTTGACGCCATTAGTGAAATGCGCAAAGCCTTGCCAGAAAAAGATATTCGCCCCGGCCTTGCGCATAACGAATTAATGTGTGAAAAAGATTATGCGCGCTTTGCCCAATTAAATACCTACCCTTTTCTCTCCTTTCAATGGGCTGGCGTAGAGCAACATAATATTGATAAAGATCTTGAAATGTTAGGCAAAGCACGTTGCCAATATCTAGAAACCGCCGGTAAATTTATTGATGCGGGAGTGACTGTCGCATTTGGCAGTGATTGGCCGATTGATCCATTAAATGAGTGGTATGACTTTAAAGTTGCCATGACTCGACAAAAAGATCCCTCTCAGCCACGTTTAGATAATGATCGCAATCTCACCTTAATCGAAGTATTACGAGCTGCCACCATCAATGCCGCTTATGCACTAGATATGGATAAACAGATTGGTTCATTAGAAGTAGGAAAATTCGCCGATTTTATTGTCTTAGATAGAAACTTGTTTGAAATATCGGCAGAAGATATTGAAAATGTCAGGGTATTGTGTACGATAATTGCGGGGAAACCCACAATTTAGCTGAATAACATAATTAATAAACCCGCACTCAGCGGGTTTATTTTTGCCATGATTAAGCGAAACTTACAAAGCAATACCCATCACGGTACTGACTTCTTTTAACCCTTCTCGCTGATAAAAACGTTTAGCATCGGCATTTTCAGCCAATACTGAAAGCTCTAGGTGGGTCATTTTTTGTTGTTTTGCCCACGCCTTCATGGCATTTAGCAACAATGCCCCTGCCCCTTGTCCACGAACAGAAGGGTCAACAACAATATCAAAAATATAGGCATATTTACGCTGTACTAAACAGTTAAATAGCGGTGTCTCTTGTATTTGGGCAATAGTAAAACCGACAATTTTCTGTTCTAACTCAGCCACTAACAGATGAAATTTATCATTTTTAATGCCATTAATAATAAATGCTTCATCTTGTTTACCCGGTTTTAATCTTTCTGGCTGTAATTTCGCCATCTCAGCAAATAAATAGCCATACAGGGTATTAATCTGCTCAACATCAGAAAGTACAGCTTTTCTTATGGTTATCATGCTCTACCTTTATTTATCGTAGGTTTTAATCGAAGGGGCAATATAACTTTCAAATTTATCTAATAACTGGATAGGTGATTGCTCAACAATCGCCATATGACGATATTTTTCATGTAAGAATTTTTCATCTACCATTTTATCTATCATAGCCAGTAATGGCTGATAAAAATCATTAATATTAAATATACCTAATGGCTTTTGATGAAGGCCAATTTGGCTCCAAGTAAACACTTCACTGAACTCTTCTAATGTGCCAAAACCCCCCGGCAGTGCCACAAAGCCGTCCGCGAGTTCAATCATTTTACTTTTACGTTGGTGCATAGTTTCAACGACATGGAGCTCTGTCAGATTTTTATGTGAAATTTCACGCCCTTCTAATAGCGTTGGGATCACACCAATAACTTTACCCCCTTCCTGTAAAACGGTATCCGCGAGCGTGCCCATAATTCCTACACTGGCACCACCATAAACTAAAGTGATATTACGTTTAACCAGCTCTTTAGCAAAAAGAATCGCTTGTTGTTTATAAATTGGTGAAGCGCCTAAACTTGAACCACAATACACGGCAATAGACTTTATTTTATTCATTTTTAATTCTCTTTAGCTAGTTAAAACGAGTGAAAAATTATACTGAACCCCTCAGTTATAAAAAAGGTCAAAAAAAATTATTTTATCGCTTTTATAATATATCTCTCTGTTTGTTTTATTAATAATACACATTTAATTTGATTGTTTTTATTCATCCTTACTGTATTTTCCAAATATATTTTAATATTATTAAACTATCCCTAAACTAAAATAATTTAAGTTGTGTTATTAATAAATAATTAATAAATAACTATATTAAAAATCACAAATTTACTTTATATTATGTGATCCTTTGTTATATAGGATAACAGAGTACTCAACGCTTTACTTTTGACGAGGTTTTTCAGGATGTTGTCAGCCAGACACTCAGCTAAATTACAGGTGTTCTACCCTGTGCTTCTTTTGCTTCTTTCTATGCTATCAATACAAAGTGGCGCATCATTGGCAAAAAGCCTGTTTCCTGTTATTGGCGCCCCCGCAGTCACAGCATTACGCCTTTTTCTAGGTACTCTGATCCTGTTTTTTATTTTTAAACCATGGCGTCTAAGCTTTTCTCGTAGTGCCATAATGCCACTATTTTTATATGGTTTATCATTAGGGGCAATGAACTACTTATTCTACTTGGCTCTTGAAACTATTCCATTAGGTATTGCAGTAGCACTTGAGTTTACGGGACCGCTTGCGGTAGCGATGTTTTCTTCACGCAGAGCAATCGATTTTTTATGGATAATCTTAGTGATTGCTGGATTAGGGTTATTACTGCCGATTGGGGATAATATTCACGGACTCGATCCCCTAGGCATTTTATATGCATTAGGTGCGGGTGTCGGTTGGGCATTATATATTGTTTTCGGACAACGTGCAGGAAAAGGCTATGGCGCAGCGACAGTTTCTATTGGCTCACTTATCGCCGCCTTTATCTTTTTCCCTATTGGTATGCTACAAAGTAGCCCTGAGCTAGTTTTTAGTTGGTCTATATTACCTATTGGATTAGCTATTGCGATTTTATCTACCGCTTTTCCTTATACTTTGGAAATGATTGCACTTACCCGTTTACCGGCAAAAACCTTTGGGACATTGATGAGTTTAGAGCCTTGTATGGGGGCTTTTATTGGTATTATTTTCTTACATGAACATTTAACGTTAATACAATGGGTTGCGTTGGCATTTATTGTGTTAGCGTCAATTGGTTCCACTGCAACCATGAAAAGAAAAACCAAAATTGAAAAAGTAGAATAAATATTTATACAGTTTAACTTATTAATAAATAAAATATTAAATGAAAAGAGATCAGTTGATCTCTTTTTACTTATTAAATAATAACTTTACTTCCCTAACATTGCTATTTTAAGCATATTGTCTTATTCTAAATAGGCTATTTCGATAGATGACATTTTTATTAGTAATGCCCTATCAATTTAATAGTAGCAAGCGATAAGACTAACCATTAATAATCCACTATCATAATTAACAGAAATTAAGATATTGAGTTATTAATTATTTAGGGAGAACGATTATGAGTACTGCTAAATTAGTCAAATCCACACCTTCAGCCCTGCTTTATACCCGTAATAATGTTGATGACAGTGTTAAACTGCATACTATCGAACTACTGCAGCAAATGGTGACTCAGTTTATCGATTTGTCTCTCATTACCAAACAAGCACACTGGAATATGCGCGGTAGAAACTTTATTGCCGTACACGAAATGGTAGATGGTTTCCGTGATACCATCAATGAACATACTGATGAGTTTGCTGAGCGTTTAGTACAATTAGGTGGCACAGTCCTTGGTACACCACAAACTGTCAGTAAAAAAACACCTTTAAAAGCCTATCCACTCGATATTCATGATGTGCAAGATCACCTTAAAGCATTGGCTGATCGCTATGCGGTAGTCGCTAATGATATTCGTAAAGCGATTGATGAAGTTGAAGATGAAGATACTGCTGATATGTTTACCGCAGCATCCCGTGATCTAGATAAATTCTTATGGTTTATTGAAGCAAATATTGAAAACTAATTGCTTACTTAATCACATGCTTCTTACTGAAAAGGGCTACCAATATAGGTAGCCTTTTTATTATTCTGTTTTAGGTATATCTGGCTGATAAATAGGAAAGACAGGTAGCGCGGTTAATAGCCGTGAGCCGTAGTTTTTCGTTAATAAACGTCTATCATAAATAACAACTTCACCATGACAATGATGACTACGAATAAGACGCCCAACTTGCTGGATCAAATTAAATGATGCACTTGGTAAACTTTGCACTTCAAAAGGATAACGTTTCAGTGATTTTAGCCATTCCCCTTCCGTCACAATAACCGGATCAGTAACAGGTGGAAAAGCAATTTTATGAATATGTACTTGCGTTAAATAGTCACCTTTTAAATCTAATCCTTCAGCAAAAGATTGTAACCCAATTAACACACTATTATCGCCCGCATCAATACGCTTACAATGTGTCTCCACTAAACGATAGCGCGGTTGATCTCCTTGGACTAAGAGACTCAAACGTAGATCTTTAACTTCCTCTAAAAAACCTTCCATCGCCCGTTGACTACTAAATAATACTAATTGCCCTCGATGGTGGTTTTCTACCATTCCTTGACGAAAATAGCGTGCCATCTCTTTTAAATGCGCTTTTTCATTCGCCATTGTCGGTTCATAACGCATTTTAGGGATAACGAGTTTCCCTTGCCTTTCATGTGTAAAAGGCGATGACAAGGTAATAAAACGATCATCAAAGTGTTCGCTTAGTCCTGTAAGCTCTTGAATACGCGAAAAACTGTTTAATGAACGTAGTGTGGCAGAAGTGATCACCACATGAGGAATATTTTTCCATAATAATTGTGTTAACTGTTCACTAACGCGAATACCAGCACAATGTAAATAGAGATGTGACTGCTTTTTATCATAACGACGAGTAAGCCATTTCGAAACGGGTGCTTTTGATGTCTGCTCTAATGTCGCAAGTCGCCATAGTTTTGCCATATTTTCCAGATAACCAACCATTCTGCTGGTGGTTAAAATCGCGCGATGTAAACGTACAACATCTTCTTTTGCTGTTCGCTCAGTTAAGTCGTTAAGAATCGACTCACCTAACATTTTTAAACCATCGGTTAGCTTAAATAAGTCTTGGCAACATAACAGTAATTGTTCAGGTAATTGACCTAATGGAAATAAATATTCATCATTTTCACTGCGCTCAGGCAATAACGCGCGGGTAAAATGTTCAACGTATTGATAGGCTTCGCGCATTTTTGCAATATGAGCATCAAAACGAATGGGATCGGCTAATTTGGGTGGTTTGACTGGGATAAATTGTGCTAAATATTGGCTGACATGACGAGTCATATTATCAAGTTGCATATTTAATGCCGATAAGGTTATTTCCCCTTCAACTTCAAGCGCATCTCTAGCAACATCAGGAATATGATGCCCTTCATCCAACACTAATAAGATATTTTTTGCATCAGGTAACACCGATTCACTTTCCATCGCAGCCATCACAAGAGCATGATTGGTGATAACCACATCAACTTCGTCTATTTCTCGACGGGCCAGAAAAAAAGGACAGCGATGATAGTATTGGCAATTACGACCTAAGCAATTCATTTTATCTGTGCTAATCTTGCGCCATAAACTATCCGTTAATGCTCGTTTATGGTGATCACGCAAACCATCCCAACCAAAGCTGGTAAAATCGTGTTTTAACTCTTGGCAAATCTCCCTTTCCGCACTGGTTGCGACATCAACTTTATCTTCCAGCAAGAACATTAAATCAATTTGCTCACCTTCTGTTGCACAAATTGCCTCTAAATTACGGGGACATAAATAACGACCTCGCCCAAAAGCCCCAGTAAAAGTCAGGTCTGGAATAATTTTTTTTAGTAAAGGCAGATCTTTGCTGTAAATTTGATCTTGTAGCGCCACATTCGCCGTACTGATAATCAGTGGTTTTTTCTCTTCCCGACTGATAGCAATACCAGGAATAAGATAAGAGAGTGTTTTACCTACTCCGGTAGGCGCTTCAATAATTAGATGTCGCCCCGTTTCATCAGAAAATGTCTTCGCAACTTCAGCAATCATTTCGCGCTGAGGCGCTCGTGGAATAAAGCCTTCAATATGCTCAGGTAATGCTTTATACCATTGGCTGATTTGCATTTTTACAGATTGAGAAAGGGACATAACTACTCTATTTGTCATTAAAATAAGCGTTATTGTCGCATAACACTGTATAAAAATCAGTAGTCAGCTGCACTTACTCGCCTTTTTCATCAAATACTGCGTAACCCTACGAATTTATTGAGCGGTGTTATAGATTATTGATCCAACTCTTCATAGTATGAAAGAGAGCGGTATGCCAATTAAAAAGAACTTTATTAACCTTTATAAAAATAATACCTCTTGCGTTTTATTTCGCACCACAACACCAATTAAGAGATAATAAAATGACTTCTGCAAAGCGCCCTATTTTTAATTTAGAGTTAGACCTACTCAGAACTTTTGTTGCTGTTGCCGATGGTTCCACCTTTGCCGCAGCCGCTGAATCAGTTTGCCGAACACAATCTGCAGTCAGCCAACAAATGCAACGCCTTGAGTCATTAATAGGTAAAGAGCTTTTTGCTCGACAAGGGAGAAATAAAACATTAACCGAAGCAGGCACTCAACTGCTTAATTATGCTCGGCGGATTTTGCGCATTAATGATGAAGCATGTTTATCTTTATTGCATGAAGAAATTGATGGAATATTAAAGATTGGCTCTCCCGATGATACAGCAAACACAATCTTACCCGATCTACTTGCTCGTTTTTCAGGTGCTTATCCTCGTTTAATTATGGAGATTATTGTTAAACGTAGCCCTTTTTTAATGTCAATGTTGGAAAATAATGAGGTCGATTTAGCCATTTCTACAGAAGAGCATGTCGGTTACCCTAAAATTGTCTTACGCGTATCGCCTTCGTTATGGTATTGCGGTAAACATTTTAGATTTGATCTTGACGAACCGTTACCTTTAGTGGTTCTTGATGAACCAAGTACTTACCGTGATATGATGATAAATCACCTTGATCAACAAAATATTCGCTGGCGCATTGCCTATATTGCCACCACCTTATCTGGTGCCAGAGCGGCCGTTCGTGCTGGTTTAGGTATAATGGCACGCTCTATCGAGCTTTCTGGTGATGATTTACGTATTTTGGGTGAAAAAGAGGGATTACCGCCATTACCTGCTATTCGTTATAACCTTTATCTTAATGCCAATAGCCCGAGTAAAGCAGCTCAGATACTATTTGATTCATTAAAAAATGAGCAGAATGAAGTCATTAATCACGCAGATATTACCCTTCAAAACCACTAACTCATTAAGGAAACAAAAATGGCACTACAATAAATTGTCAGTGCCATTTATCAGGTGCAACTCATTTAAACAAAAGGTATCAGATTCATTATCTTGTCCCTGTGGATGCAGATAAAAGAGTTATGCCTCTACCCGTAATAATTGTGTAAGTAATGAAATAGGTATATTTTCAAAATTCATTATATTTTCAATCAGTTGATCAGCTTGTGTCTTTTTCATTACACACTTGGCATTATCATAAAACTTCGCTATTACATCCGTATCAACCATCGGATTTTCAGGGTTACCATACTGAATATCGATCCTTTCAGTTAATTGTTGCCCATTTTTCAATCTAACAAAGATTAATCCAGGAAAATAGCTCGGAAAGGGAATTTCATTTTCTGATGGATAACGATAGCTCACTTTTTTCGCCAATAGTTGGATATCGTTACGCTGTAAGTTTTCCGCTGAAAGCGATGATAAAGTTAACGCATTATCTAAAAAACCAATAGCAAATAACCAAGGTAAGCTAAATTTTGCCCCATAAGCTGTTTTTGGCGCCCATTTTGTTTCGAGTGGCTCACAAATTAATGCAGCAGCAACTGGATCAATCACACATTCTACTTGTTCAATTTCTTCCGCACTGATCCCTCTTTTAAGTAAACGACGTCCACAATCAACAGTAGCATGAGCAAAATGGCAAACCGGATAAGGTTTTATTGAAACATTTAAAAACTCCCATTGTTCACCTAATCCTTGTGCAACTTGTTCAGGGATCGCTTGCTCGCTGATCCCATGAGTATGATAAATACTGTATCGCCCTTCAAATATTGTCTCAGGCCCAGTCATTCCCCCTTTAGCTAACGAGGCTGCAATAATACCGGATTGAGCGGCCCATCCGGCATGAAAACATTTTGCCGATGAGCTATTAGTCAGATATTCAGCGATACCCGCTGCTTGACTTGCCGTTAGTCCTAACGCATTTACCGCCTGCTGTGACGTAAGTTTTAATAATGAAGCCGCACATGCTGTTGCACCGAAGATCCCAGCAATCGCCGTTGCATGAAATCCACGTTGATGGAAACCACTGTGACTCGCTAAACCAACCCGTGCAGCAACTTCCCAACCAATAACCCAAGCCGTTAATATTTCTTCATTTGAGGCGTTTAATGTTTCCCCTAACGCAAAAGCTATCGGTGTTAATACAGCACTACCGTGAGTAATAGAATCAGTATGTGTATCATCGAAATCTAATGCATGTGCAGCAATACCATTGGCTAAGGCTGCTGCAGTGGTATTAGCTGTCTGCATACTTCCCCAAATGGGGATCTTACCTTGGCTATCGGGTAAAAGAGTAATCCCATGACGTCCTTGTTTCGAGCTAGATTGTGTACTCCCTGCAAGTGCTACACCTAATGTATCTAATAAATGTAATTTGGCTCGAGCTATCAGTTGCGTTGGAAGCTGTGAAAATGTCGTTGTAGTAATAAAATTAGCTACATGCTGACTCAATGTCATATAAATACCTCAATGCTGATAATAACAAAGCCAGTTATCACTGGCTTTTTATGAGATTTCATTCCATCAATTAATCATTTAACCAGCCGGAAGCTTTTGTTTGAGCGACTACACGATCAACTTGCTCAGGAGCATTACCAACATAGGTAGTTGGATCTAGCAAAGCATTTAACTCTTCTTGTGAAATATGGTCACGAATACGAGTATCACGATTAATAGCTTCTACGAAAGTAATCCCCTCTTCTTGTCCAGACATTGACGCTTCATACACAATTTCGTGAGCAGTTTGTTTGCCTGCTTTATCGGACAGAGCAAACATCACACGTTCTGCTAACATAAACCCACCTAAGATATCCATGTTGTGACGCATTTTTTCAACATGAACATTTAGCCCACCTAGTACTGTTTTCATATTATCCAAGATAACAGATAACATCAGACACATTTCTGGCATAATCTTCCACTCCATCTTCCAGATAGCACCATCACGTTCATGTTGATGTTTCATCATATCCGTTAATACAGAAAGATTAGCTTTTAAGGTATTACTTACACAGGCGGCATTTTCAACAATAGCTGGATTGCGTTTATGTGGCATAGTTGAAGAGCCAACTTGCCCTTTACCAAAAGGTTCTGAAAGCTCATCAATTTCATTGTGTGCTAATATTAAGATCTCGTTAGCTATTTTCCCTAACGTTCCACTAATTAATCCAATTAACATACCATATTCACTAAATCTATCACGTGCTGGTTGCCATGAGATTTCCGGTATACCTAATCCTAAGCGTTTTAATACGCGTTTTTCTAATTCATCAGCTTTATCGCTTAAAGAAGCTTTAGTCCCGACAGCACCGACTACACTGCCAACAAATAGACGAGGTTCCACCTCTTTAAGTCGTTGATAATGACGCGCTAACTCTGTCAACCAAATTGCTGTTTTATGCCCAAATGTGATTGGTAACGCTTGTAACGCTAAAGTGCGTCCAACCATAGGTGTATTGCGGTGTTTTTCACTTAAAGAAAGTAATGAACGACCTAATATTTTAATATCACGTAAAAAAGTTTGATGAGCAGCTTTAAGTTGTAGCACTAAGCCTGTATCAATAACATCTTGTGTTGTCGGCCCAAAATGAACATATTCTCCATAATGTTCAGAACAAGCATGTTCTAAGCCTCGAATAGTAGGTACTAATGGATGTCGAGTAAGACGAACTTGTTCTAATACATAATCCATATCTAATTTTTCAAGTTTTGCACTCTGTACAATAACCTCAGCCGCCTTTTGAGGAATTAAACCAAGCTCAGCTTGTTCTATTGCTAATGCTGCTTCATAATCAAGCCAATTTTGCATTCTAGTTTTGTCAGAAAAAATAGTTCTCATTTCTTCTGTTGACCATAAGTTTTTTAATAAAACAGAATCAAACACACTAGTTCCCATAATTATTTCCCCTGTTAAAAGAATAATAAAAAATCGTTTTTAAAATAAAACGAGTTGTTAGCTTGTTACTTTATTTATGCAATAGAATTTTAATAAAAACACTTTGATAATTTTAATCTAATTTAAAGAATTTCTAATCAATTGAAAATTGATTAAAATTCAATAAGTTACAAAATAAAATTAATTTATTATTTATACCTTTTAAATCTTAAACAATCTTTAAGATTTAATTAGAATAATTAATGATAAAAAATTAGAGCAAGATCATCATTTTTTAAAAATAGATATTTTAAAAATAAATATCTTTGTTATAAATAATAGCAACTACAAATTTCCAGCTCAAAATAGTAATTAAATTCTAAATTAATTACTGGGAGATCTTATTTTCTATATTCGGAGATATAAATAATGAAACAGAATAAACAAACAACATTGATACATAGTGGGCGTCAAGCAATTAAAACATCTGGCCCAATTAACCCTCCTGTTATGAGAGCCAGTACTATTGTTTTTGATTCAATAAAAAGTTGGCGTGAAATACGCGATCGTCGTATTACTGAACGAGTATTAAGCTATGGTGCTCGTGGTACAGAAACAGCGTTTGCACTTGAAGCATTAGTAACTGAATTAGAAGGTGGTTATCGAGCACAGCTCTTTCCTACAGGGCTAGCCGCAATTGCATTTACTATTATGGGCTACGCCCGAAGTGGTGGGCATGTTTTATTTGCTGATTCTGTCTATGAACCCGTACGTAAAATAGCCTCTGCTTTTTTAGAGCCTAATAATATCACTTATAGCTTTTTTAAAACTGACGGTTCAGATTTCGAGCAAAAAATTCAAGAAAACACTCAACTTATTTTCGTTGAATCACCGGGTTCATTACTTTATGAAATGCTGGATCTACCAGAAATTTGCCGTATCGCTCATGAAAAAAATATTCCTGTTGGGGTGGATAATACTTGGGGCTCGGCATGGCTTTATAACCCTTTGGAATTAGGTGCTGATGTTTCTGTAATTGCTGCAACTAAATATTTATGCGGTCACTCAGATGTCATGATGGGCATTATGATCGCAAATGAAACCGCATGGAAACAAATTGGGGCATTACCAGAAGCTCTTGGTCAAGCAAGTAGCCCTGATGATGCCGCCTTAGTCCTGAGAGGAATGAGGACTCTTGCTCAACGTCTTACAAATCATGGTAAATCAGCACTGGCTATCGCTCAGTGGTTAGAAACACGCCCTGAAGTGGCCAAAGTTTGGTTTCCAGAGTTACCCACACATCCTCGCCATGACTTATGGAAACGTGATTGTAAAGGTAGTAATGGATTATTAACCATTGAATTTAAACAAAAATATACCATTAAACAATCTGAACAATTTATTGATGCATTAACCTTATTTGGTATTGGTGCATCTTGGGGAGGATTTGAAAGTCTTGCATTACCCGCCAATGTTATGGGTGCCAGAACAGCAACAGATTGGCGTGAAGGCCACGGTCCTTTTGTACGTTTACATATTGGTCTTGAGTCTATTGATGACTTAATTGCAGATCTCACCCAAGCATTTAGTGCATTAAATCAATAACAACAATACTGCATCACGACACTGGGGAATTAATTATGACTGGTTTAATTATTGCCGCGCTAGTTACTGCGTTGGTAGTTTATTTGCTGGCTCGAGGTTATAAACCTCAACCTGTGTTATTACTCGGAGGCATGCTGTTATTGCTCCTTACAGCTTCTCTCGATCTCAACCCTTTATTACCGGAAAATAAATCTACACAATTTAAGTATTTTGATATTTTCCAAATTTTTACCGATATTATGAGCTCGCGTTTAGCGGGTTTAGGTTTAACCTTAATGGCAATTGCTGGTTTCTCACGTTATATGGAACACGTGGGCGCCAGCCGAGCTTTATTTGCTATTTTTGAAAAACCATTAAAAACGATTAAATCCCCCTACTTATTACTAGTTATTTCATTTTTAGTCACACAAATTTTAGTTATTTTTATTCCTAGCCATGCAGGTTTAGGAATGTTACTCATGGTAACGATGTACCCTATTTTAATTCGCTCAGGTATTAGTCCTCTATCTGCTTTAGCTGTTATCGGTTGTTGTCAATTTATTGATCATGGACCCGGCTCTGGAAATGTTATTATGGCGGCTAAAACAGCGGATATTGAACCTGCAGTCTATTTTGTTCAACACCAACTGCCTATCACTATTCCTATTATCATTGCGGTTGCTATTACCCATTTCTTTATTCAACGTTGGTGGGATAAACGTGAGGGTTTTGTTTTCGACCCAACAGCCATTGATAATGTAAAAGAAGAAGGAAGTCAGGTGCCATTATCATATGCCTTATTACCCGTGATCCCTTTAATTCTCATTATTGGTTTTAGTCCGTTATTTCATAATTACATTAAATTAGAAGTGACTACCGCAATGATTATTAGTACGGTTATTGCACTAGTCTTTGAATATGTGCGATTGCGCGATGCTAAAGCGGTAATGAACAGTTTTATGTTGTTCTTTGAAGGCATGGGAAAACAGTTTGTTTTAGTTGTATCGTTGATTGTATCTGGGGAATTTTTTGCTAATGGATTACTAAAAAGTGGCGCGGTAGATACCTTAATTAGTTCTGCTCAAGATGCTGGCTTTGGTATTGCTGCTATGATTATTGTGATGAGTGCCATCTTAGCATTAGCAGCCTTTTTAATGGGATCGGGTAATGCTGCATTCTTTTCATTTGCCGCATTAACACCCAAAATTGCTGCATTCTTAAAAGTCGATGTCATCACTTTAATTTTACCTATGCAAATTATGACCAGCTTTGGTCGCACAGTTTCACCTATTACGGCAGCTATTGTTGCTATTGCAGGAATTGCCAATGTCTCACCTTTCCAAATAGTGAAAAGAACCGCAATTCCAATGGCTGTCGCCGCTACCGTTAACTTAGCGATGACATTCTGGTTTTTATACACATAATTTACAGCACCGATTGTGTATCAAATAAAATAATAAGTTGTATTCCCTTCCCCTTAAACTCGGTGACTCCTGAGTTTAAGGGCTTTTTGTTATTATCCATCACCCTAAACAATAACTATCACCATAATTAAAGCTAGGTATTATTATATTCCAAATTTGTTTGTTTTTTGAACAGCGATATCCTATTTTAATACTAACCAATTTACTGCTTTATGTGGTACAGCACTTGTTTCAATGGCATATCTAGATATACTTTTTAGTAACATTCATCTGCACATAAATCTTATGAAAAAATTACTTCTTGTTGTTATCGCACTACTGGCTTTTGGCTCCCTTGGGGGCGTTTTTCTTGCCGGACTAAATATTTATACGCGCTCAACCACACCGGTAGACACAGAGCAAACTCAACCTAATCGCTCACCAGCACAGCAATTTCCAGCTCTACCAGATAGCTCACCATCGACGAAATAAAGAGGTTGCACCATGGAATTTGATTATTTTGTTACTCCACAATGGCTTTTTGAACATCACGACGCTCAAGATCTCGTGATAGTTGATGTCAGTGCGCCCATGCCTACGCAAGATATTGACTATCATCAACGCTATCTTGAACGTCATATCCCTGGTGCCCATTTTTTTGATCTGGATGAAACCGCCGATAAAACAACATCATTACCACATATGTTGCCATCTGACACACTGTTTTCTGAAACCTTAACTCAGTTAGGTATTTCAAATAATACAACAGTGATCCTCTATGATATCGGCAATCTCTTTTCAGCACCTCGTGGCTGGTGGACTTTTACTACCTTAGGTTGTCACAAGGTGCGTATTCTGGCCGGTGGTTTACAAGCTTGGCAAGAAGCGGGTTTCCCCCTTGAACAAGGAGAAACGCCCAAAGTCCCAGCCACTCACCCTTTTATCGTTACACGCCACACTCAACGCCGTGTCGATAAACAACAAATACTGGATAATCTGACTACGCAACAAAATCAAATCATTGATGCTCGTTCGGCGGATAGATTTTATGGTAGAGCACCAGAGCCTCGTCCCGGTTTACGTAGGGGCCATATTCCCAATAGTAAAAATGTTCCTTGGGATAACTTAGTTATTAATGGACAATTAAAAGATAAAGCGCAATTACAGCACATTTTTGAACAAGCAGGTGTCGATTTATCTCAACCAATTATTGTCAGTTGTGGCTCAGGTATGACAGCAGCTATTCTATTTTTGGCTTTAACTCTATTGGGCTGCCAGAATATCGCACTGTATGATGGCTCTTGGGCGCAGTGGGGAGCAGAAAACGCATTACCTTGTGAATGCGAATAAAATAAAAGCGATAGTGAAGTTAACGCAAAAAAGTAAACCCGCAGATGCGGGTTTAATAGTATTAATAGACTCTTTATTTCCAATTAACTGGCAAATATTTTTGCTAAATAAAGCACAACGATTGCCCCTATTACGGCAACGACAAAACTACCAAAATTGAAACCATCTACTTTGCCTTTACCAAAGAAATTACTAATTACACCACCAACTACAGCACCCACAATACCTAGAATACAGGTCCAGATAAGGCCGATATCATACGAGCCAGGCATTAAGAATTTGGCTAAGATACCCGCAATAAGACCGAACACAATCCAAGAAAGAAATCCCATAGTTCCCCCTAAATGTAGTGATAATATAGATAGTATATTAAAAATGGTCACTTTAAGAGTGTAAGACGAAATAGTGATTTTTTCCAATAATTGTACTTAAACAGCAATTATTTTTTTCATATTCAGATATTTTTACCTTTTTATAGAAAAAACCAGCACCTTATTATTAATGCTGGTTTTGGCTATTAATAACCTATTGTGGTTATTATAACGCTTCTATTATTTTGGCTATTTCAGGTGAGGTTTTTAGCGTTCTAATTTGACTAAAAAGTGCATCAGCATCTTGATACTCTTTTCTTAAATATCCCAACCACTGTTTTATACGGGAAGCATGGTAATAAGTGGTATCCCCTTGCTTTTCTAGACGAATATAGCGTTTAAGTAATTGGATCACTTGTGACCAAGGCATTTTTTCTTCAATACCTTTTATCACATTACTTAAATTGGGCGTATGCATCGCCCCGCGACCTATCATAATCGCATCACAGCCGGTTATCTTTAAACAAGAGATAGCATCTTCTCGACACCAAATCTCACCGTTAGCGATAACGGGAATAGTCAATTTTTGGCGAATTTCACCAATCGCTTGCCAGTTTATCTTATCAGCACGATAACCATCTTCTTTTGTTCTACCGTGGATAGTAATTTCTGTCGCGCCACCTTGTTCTACGGCATCGGCAATTTCATGACAATAAGATGAACAATCCCACCCTAATCGGACCTTTACAGAAACAGGTAAATCCGCAGGTACAGCATGACGCATCGCTTTAGTTGCTTGATAAATCGTTTCTGGTTGTTTTAATAACGAGGCACCACCGCCATTACCATTGACGGTTTTAGAAGGACAACCACAATTGAGATCAACCCCCCATGAACCTAAAGAGACGGCTCGAAAAGCGTTTTCTGCCAACCATTGTGGATTTTGCCCTAATAATTGTACTCGCACCAAGGTGCCACTTTGCGTGCGACTTTGGGTGTGTAATTCAGGGCATAAACGATAAAATGCTTTTGGCGGTAATAATGAATCAACAACGCGAATAAATTCCGTGATACAGAGATCGTAATGATTAATCGCCGTCAGTAGATCTCTCACAAGGGGGTCTAACACCCCCTCCATTGGCGCTAATAGGACTCGCACAGTTTAGCCTCAAAATTCTTTTCTAGCTTTTGACCAAGGATTTTGATTATCACGATCATCATCGTGTTTGCGTGAACGTCTAGCTGGTTTAGATTTATTCTGTTTTATCTCACCCGTTTCACTCTCTTTTTGATTACGACTATTTTTATTACGTGGTGTATGGCGATTATCTTTGCCACGCATATCAGCACGACCATGTCCGCCTTCTTTATTATTACGTGCTTTATTCTTTGGCTTTTTATGCAAAGGTGCCGCTTTTATTGAGGGATCAGGATCATAACCTTCTAATGCTAAACGAGGAATTTCACGTTTTAATAAGCGTTCAATATCGGCTAATAAGCCATGTTCATCAACACAAACTAAAGATATCGCTTTACCTGTTGCCGCCGCACGCCCTGTTCGACCAATACGATGAACGTAATCTTCTGCTACCTGCGGTAATTCAAAGTTGACCACATAAGGAAGTTGGTCAATATCAAGTCCCCGCGCTGCAATATCAGTGGCAACTAACGCTTTTAATTTACCGTCTTTAAAATCAGCTAAAGCACGTGTTCTAGCTCCTTGGCTTTTATTACCATGGATCGCCGCTGATTTGATGCCATCTAAATTAAGATGTTCAGCTAATTTATTCGCACCATGTTTAGTTCGAGTAAAAATAAGAACTTGAGGCCAATTTTCTAGACCAATTAAGTGTGATAACAGCTCTGTCTTACGCTTTTTATCCACTAAATGGACATATTGATCAACAGATTCAGCCGCTGAGTTTTTGGGGGCAACAGCAATACTTATAGGATTGTTGAGTAGTGAGTTAGCAAGCCCTGTTATCTCTTTTGAAAAAGTCGCTGAAAAGAGTAAATTTTGTCGTTTTTTCGGTAACTTATTGATGACTCGACGAATATCATGAATAAATCCCATATCTAACATACGATCAGCTTCATCTAACACCAATACTTCAACGCGAGATAAGTCGACAGCATTTTGATGTTCAAGATCAAGTAAGCGGCCCGGTGTTGCAATCAAAACATCGACGCCACCTCGTAGTTTCATCATTTGAGGATTGATACTAACGCCACCAAAAACCACCAATGAACGAATAGGTAAATAACGACTATAAGCTTTTACGTTATCGGCAATTTGTGCAGCTAATTCACGTGTAGGGGTTAAAATAAGCGCTTTAACTGGCTTACGCCCTTTCGTTTTCTCTGCTGATGTAGCGAGTTTTTCCAGTATCGGTAATGTAAATGCGGCCGTTTTTCCCGTACCCGTTTGTGCACTTGCTAATACGTCCTTACCCGCCAAAATCGGCTCAATCGCCTGTTGTTGAATAGGGGTTGGGGTTTTATACCCTTGTTCATCAATAGCGCGGAGAAGCGCCTCACTTAAACCAAGCGATGTAAAATCGGTCAAAACAGAAATCTCCTACAACCAGAACGTATAACACGGTGATTGAAATTAAAAATGACGGGCTTTCACCTCAAGGTGAAAGAGAATGAACCTTATCAGGTTAACCTAATAGCGGTCATTTTAACAGTTTTGCTATCTTGCGAATATAAAAATAATTTTTAAATAAATCATGTTTTTTTTATTACATGTCATCTTTATTTCATTATTTACTACAAATTTATCCTGTTACTCAATATCATCGAATATACTACTTTCAATAACGACTATTTTAATGTTATTTCTTTGTTACATTTTACTTAAGTAAGGTATCCTTATGCCAGACACACACCAAAAGAAAACTCGAGGGGAACTTGCAAAACGACAGTTATTAGAAGCTGCCTGTGAAATCTTTGGTAAAAATGGGCCTGATGGCGCCACAACTCGCCAGATTGCGCAAGCTGCGAAGCAAAATATCGCGGCTATTGCTTACTATTTTGGCTCTAAAGAAGGGTTATATCTCGCTGTTGCACAGTATATTGCCGATTTAATTCGAATTGATTTTGAACCCACTGTTGCACAACTTGATGATTTTCTTGAAAAACCTAATCCAACAGAGCACTTACCCCTATTACAAAAACTGATCATTGACAGTTTTTTGCAATATGCCCGACTCGTACTTGATAAAAGCAATGTACATATCAGTCGTATTATGGCAAGAGAACAACTTGTTCCCACAGAAGCCTATTCCCTTATCCACCAGCAAGCGTTATCTCCGCTATTAACTCGTGTAAATCGTTTATTAGCACTTTATATTGGCTTAGATCCAACTTTACCAAAAACCATGCTACATACTCACGCTATTTTGGGAGAGGTGCTATCATTTCGATTAGTACGAGAAACCATTTTACGCCAAACTGGATGGGATAGAATTGGTAAACAGGAATATGAAATTATTTCTAATACCTTAAAAGTACATATTACTTTACTACTTGATGGACTAAGAGAGATCTATACTCATAACAACCATGCATAAATATAAATAGAGTTATTATGAAAACGAAAAAAATCAGTGTCTTTATTATCTTAATGATTATTATCGGTATTATCGCAGGTATCTATTATTATGAAGAGAACAAAGATCCTGAGTTAGTACTCTATGGAAATGTTGATATTCGGACGGTTAACTTAAGTTTTCGTGTTGCAGGCAAGTTAGCGGAACTACAAGTTGATGAAGGTGCGCCGGTCACCAAAGGTCAATTATTAGGCCAACTCGATGATGCACCTTACATTAATGCATTAAATAAAGCTTATGGTGAACGTGATAGTGCCATCGCTTCATTAGCCTTAATGGAGGCTGGTTACCGCAGTGAAGAAATTGCACAAGCCCAGTCAGATGTGTCATTAAAACGTGCCGCATGGCAATATGCTGAAAACTTTTATAAGCGACAACAAGATCTTGCTAATCGCAAAGTTATTTCAGCCAATGACTTAGACAGTGCCCGCAATAATCGTAACCAAGCGGCTGCGGCATTAAAAGCAGCACAAGACAAACTCAATCAATATCAAAATGGTTATCGCCAAGAAGATATTGATATGGCAAGAGGTCAAGTACTTCAAGCCAAAGCGGCAGTTGCCCAAGCAGAGCTTAATCTTCAAGACACCAAATTAACCTCACCTGCAGAAGGAACTATACTGACTCGTGCTGTGGAGCCTGGCACTATTTTATCAGCAGGAAGCCCTGTTTTTACTGTTTCTTTAACTAACCCTGTGTGGGTTAGAGCTTATATTAGTGAAAATCATTTAGGTGAAGCGATACCTAATCGCGAAGTGTATCTTTATACCGACAGTCGCAAAGATAAGCCTTATCACGGCACTATAGGTTTTGTTTCGCCAACCGCTGAATTTACCCCTAAAAGCGTTGAAACACCGGAACTACGCACTGATCTAGTTTATCGTATAAGAGTGGTTGTCACCGATGCTGATGATGCATTACGCCAAGGAATGCCAGTGACCTTGAAATTTGCACCGACTCATTAAGTTGAGGAGAGGCAATCAATATGGATAACACAAATTACACCATCAATTTAAGCGGTGTTGAAAAACGCTTTATTGGGCTTGAAAAACCGGCGGTTGCTTCACTCACCGCCACCATTACCGGTGGTTCAGTCACAGGTCTTGTCGGCCCTGATGGTGCGGGAAAAACAACCCTAATCCGCATGCTAGCAGGATTACTAAAACCTGATGCTGGTGAGATCAAAATTTTAGGAATGGATCCGCAAAAACAGAGTGTTGATGTTAGGGCTATCCTCGGTTATATGCCACAAAAATTTGGCTTATATGAAGATCTCACTGTGCTAGAGAATCTCAACCTTTATGCAGATTTAAAAAATGTTATCGGTGAAGAGAGAAAAAGAGTTTATCAACAGCTACTCTCTTTTACTGACTTAACACGTTTTACCTCTCGTCTAGCGGGTAATCTTTCTGGTGGGATGAAACAAAAATTAGGGTTAGCTTGTACTCTATTAGGTAGTCCCAAAGTACTGTTATTAGATGAGCCGGGGGTTGGTGTTGATCCCATTGCCCGTCGAGAGCTTTGGCAAATGGTTCATACCTTAGCCGGTGATGGCATGCTTATCTTATGGAGTACCTCTTATCTTGATGAAGCAGAACAATGTAAAAACATTCTGCTACTGAATAAAGGTGAATTACTTTATAGCGGTGTACCTCAGACCTTAACGGCTAAAATGGCGGGACGCTCTTTTTTACTCAATGTTGAAGGTCATCAGCGTCGAAAAGTATTGCAACAAGCCATTATACAACCTCAAGTGACCGATGGCGTGATCCAAGGGCAATCTGTACGATTGATCTTAAAAAAACACAGTGACCAAACGGCATTGTTAAACGCCTTAGGAAAACCAGATGCAAAACTTATTCCGGCGACACCGCGCTTTGAAGATGCCTTTATTGATTTATTAGGTGGTGGCCCTTCTCATAAATCTGAACTGGCGGAGATCATGCCACAAATCCCCCCAGCACCCGATGAAACCGTTATTGAAGCTCAACAATTAACGAAAATGTTCGGTCAATTTGCCGCCACTGATCATGTTGATTTCCAAGTTAAACGTGGGGAGATTTTCGGGTTATTAGGCCCTAACGGTGCGGGAAAATCGACAACCTTTAAGATGATGTGCGGGCTATTAGTACCAACGAGTGGTAAAGCATTAGTGTTAGGTATGGATCTGAAAGTCAGCTCAGGTAAAGCTCGCCAACATTTAGGTTATATGGCACAAAAATTCTCGCTATATAGCAACTTAAAAGTGGGGCAAAACCTGAAATTTTTTTCTGGGGTTTATGGATTATATGGTAAGCAACAGCGCAATAAAATCAATGATATGATAACCGCATTTGGCTTACAGCCAATGATTAACCAAATCACCGATACCTTACCTCTTGGCTATAAACAGCGTCTTGCTCTTGCATGCTCTTTGATGCATGAGCCAGATATTCTTTTTCTTGATGAACCTACCTCAGGGGTTGATCCTTTAACACGCCGTGAATTCTGGCTTCATATCAATGGAATGGTGGATAAAGGTGTAACAGTGATGGTAACGACTCACTTTATGGATGAAGCTGAATATTGTGATCGTATCGGTTTGGTTTATCGCGGAAAAATTATTGCAGCAGGCGAGCCGGATTCATTAAAACAGATGGTAGCAACAGAAGAAAATCCGACCCCCTCTATGGAAGATGCTTTTATTGGCTTAGTACTGGATTACGATAAAAAACTTGAACAAGAAAATCACCAAGGGAGCGAAAAACATGAGTAATTCGTCTCAATCATCACCTGCACATTTTTCTTGGCGACGTTTATATGCTCTTTGTTTAAAAGAGACTAAACAAATCACCCGTGATCCCAGTAGCGCGCTTATTGCTATTGTTATCCCCCTCACCTTACTGTTTATTTTTGGTTACGGTATCAACTTAGATTCAAGCAAATTAAATATTGGTATACTAACTAACCAACAAAGCCAACCGGCACAAGAGTTAGTGTATACTTTTACCAACTCTCCCTATATTAACGCCACCATTAGCGATAATCGCCAATTGCTTATCGATAAAATGCAAGCCGGAGAAATTCGTGGCATTGTGGTTATTCCTGTCGACTTTGCGCAATTATTAGCCCGACAAGATAGCAAAGCTCCCATTCAAGTGATCACCGATGGTAGTGAGCCAAATACCGCAAACTTTGTACAAGCCTATACCAAAGGGGTTTGGCAAATCTGGTTACAGCAACAAGCTTTAAGTCAAGGCATTCAGCAGCAACCATTAATTGAAATTGAGCCAAGGTATTGGTTTAACCCTGCCGCCATCAGCCAACACTATATTATTCCCGGTGCCGTCACTATTATCATCACCGTGGTTGGGGCTATTCTAACCTCTTTGGTTATCGCTCGAGAATGGGAGCGTGGCACCATGGAAGCCTTACTCTCAACCCAAATTACACGCACAGAATTACTGCTTTCCAAGCTTATTCCTTATCAAGTATTAGGCAGTTTTGTTATGGTGCTATGTATGTTGGTCACTGTCTATATATTAGGCGTGCCTTACCGTGGCTCATTATGGATTTTAGCGGGTATTACTTCACTATTTTTAGCCACTGCACTAGGTATGGGGCTATTGATCTCCACCCTAACTCGCAATCAATTTAACGCGGCAATGATCTCACTTAATGCGGCTTTTTTACCTGCGGTGATGTTATCAGGCTTTGTGTTTGAAATTGATAGCATGCCATTTTTTATTCAAGTAGTGACCTATTTTATTCCCGCACGTTATTTTGTTAGTAGCTTACAGACACTCTTCTTAGCGGGAGATATTCCGATGATCTTAATGCTAGATATGTGGCTATTAATTGTTTCAGCCATCTTTTTTATTGGCTTAACGGCGTTAGCAACACGTCGTCGCTTAGATTAATAAGGGAGAGTTTTTATGTTTCATCGTCTTCTCACCCTGATAATGAAAGAGCTACAGTCATTATTACAAGAGCCGCAAACACGGATTATCTTAATATTACCGGTTATCTTTCAGATGATCTTATTCCCTTTTGCTGCCACCCTTGATGTTACCAATGCCTCTGTTGCTATTTTTGATGAAGACAATGGTAAACAATCTATTGAATTAACCCAACGCATAGCCAAAGCCAGTGCTTTTTCTGAAACCCTATTATTAAAAAGTGAACATGAAATTAAAGAGACGATTAATAATCGTAAAGCCTTGCTATTAGTGCGTTTTCCACAAAATTTTAGTGCTAATTTAGCCAGTCATACTCCGGTAAAATTACAATTAATTCTTGATGGACGTAATTCTAATAGTGCACAAATTGCGGCAAATTATGTACAACAAATTGTGCAAAATTATCAAACAGAATTAGCCGGCGATACCCCATCTTTACTGAATAAAAGCGAATTAGTAGTACGCAATTGGTATAACCCCAATTTAAACTATAAATGGTTTATTGTGCCTTCTTTAGTAGCCTTAATTATCACCATCGGGGTAATGATAGTAACATCACTGTCTGTTGCTAGAGAGCGAGAGCAAGGGACATTAGATCAGCTATTAGTTTCACCGTTATCAACTTGGCAAATCTTTGTGGGAAAAGCGGTTCCTGCCATGGTTGTTGCGGCAGTACAGGGAACCATTGTATTAATTATCGGTATTTTCGGCTATCAAATACCTTTTTCAGGCTCACTGCTATTATTTTACTTTACCATGCTTATTTACGGTTTATCGCTGGTAGGTTTTGGGCTTTTGATTTCCGCGTTAAGTTCAACACAACAACAAGCATTTATTGGTGTGTTCGTATTTATGATGCCCGCAGTATTATTATCAGGCTATATTTCTCCAGTGGAAAATATGCCAGTTTGGTTACAGCAAGCCACATGGATAAACCCAATCCGTCATTTCACCGATATTACCAAACAAATCTACCTCAAAAATGCCGATATTACCGTAATATGGCATAGTTTATGGGCACTGATTGTTATTGCTATTGGGACAGGCTCTATTGCCTATTATCTTTTCCGCAGGAAGATAGTATAAAATCTGTACCTTGATAGATAAGAATAAACATCTCACGCTATAAATAACGACTTGCTGCCCGTATTTTATAAATACAAAAAATCCCATAACTGAAGAGGTTATGGGATTTAACTATGCGGTTATTAAACGACGCAGTTTATGATTAACGACGATCGCCTAAAATACGCAGTAACATTAAGAACAGGTTGATAAAATCTAAATAAAGCGTTAATGCACCCATAATTGAGTAACGGCGCATATTTTCTTTATCTTCTTGATTAATTTCGCTACCCATATCCTTTAATTTTTGTGTGTCATATGCGGTTAAACCAGCGAAAATCAGTACACCTGCGTAAGAGATAACCATGCTCATCATGCTGCTTTGCATAAAGATATTAACAATAGAAGCAATGATAATACCGATAAGCCCCATAAACAGGAAGCTACCCATCCCAGTTAAACTACGTTTAGTGGTGTAACCATAAACACTTAATGCACCAAACATTGCCGCACAGATAAAGAAAGTGCTAGCAACAGAGGAGTAAGTATAAACAATTAACACACTCGAAATAGTGACACCTGTTAATGCGGAATAGAGCATAAAGAGGGTTGTGGCAAGCGCACCACTCATTTTATGTACCATACCGGATAATATAAAAACTAATGCTAATTGAGCGATAATCAAACCGAAGAAAAAGATCTTATTAGTGAAGATCATCTCAATTAAAGTCGCGCTGGATGCAACATACAGAGCAACAAATGCAGTAAGTAACAGACCTACTGTCATCCAGCCATACACTTGCGCCATAAAGGTTTGTAGACCTGTACCAGTGCGCTGTACGATTGAATCATTTGAACGTGAAAATCGATCCATGATGATTACCCTTTAATCATAGTGATAACGTTGAATTTAACGATAACGTTTATTTCAGTAAAGAGCCCATTATGGACTCATTAGTGATTAATTTTATCACACTAATGTTACATTTCCACGAAATAAACTGTATAGAATGTCACCGTAAAATAAATTTAAGTAAAGTGATGTTGTCTTTGATTTCACTTGATGAATTATTCCCAACGCTTAGCTGAATCATAGTCACTTTGGCGAGCATCAACCCATCTATCTTGGTTAGCTGATAGCCCCTCTTTTTTCCAAAAAGGTGCGCGCGTTTTTAAAAAATCCATAATAAATTCTGCGGATTCAAAAGCACTATGGCGATGTGCGCTGGTCACACCAACAAACACGATCTCTTCACCAATATTTAATTGGCCAACACGGTGGATAACGCTGACTCTTTGTAAAGGCCAACGCGCGCGTGCTTGCTCAACAATGTCATTTAACGCCTTTTCTGTCATACCAGGATAATGCTCTAGAGTTAGCGTATTAACTTCATCACCTAAATTATGATTACGCACTTTTCCTGTAAAAGTGACGACCGCACCATCACTTTCACACTCTGACAACCATTGATATTCATCACCAACATTAAAATGTTCGTTTTGGACTGATATACGGGTCAATGTACTCATCTTAGCCCCCTGTTACAGGTGGGAAAAAAGCCACTTCATCACCGTCTTTAATGGCATAAGTGCCTTGAACAAAGGATTGATTTACCGCGGATAACAATTTGCCATCTTCAAGTGCTAATGCCCAACGCTCGCCTTTGTTAATTAAAGCACGGCGTAAATCATCCACTGTTGGATAATCATTTTGTAATTCCAGTGAATCAACACCCACTAATTCACGCACTTGGGCGAAAAAAAGAACCTTAATCATGCATCCACCTTAAAGTGTCCCGATTTACCACCGGTTTTTTCTAATAAACGCACAGATCCTATGACCATATCTTTTTGTACTGCTTTGCACATATCATAGATAGTCAATGCGGCCACTGATGCGGCAGTGAGAGCTTCCATTTCAACCCCCGTTTTACCTGTTAAGCGACACACTGATTCAATACGCACACGATTTGAGTCTGTAAGGGCTTCTAAATGGACTTCAACTTTGGTTAACAGCAATGGATGACATAAAGGAATTAATTCCCATGTTCTTTTGGCTGCTTGAATACCCGCAATACGTGCGGTAGCAAAGACATCTCCCTTATGGTGTCGACCTTCGGTTATCATTGCTAAGGTTTCTGCTGACATTTCAACAAAGGCTTCTGCTCGCGCTTCACGTACGGTTTCAGCTTTGGCGCTAACATCCACCATATGCGCTTCACCGGCAGCATTAATATGAGTTAGTTGAGACATGCACAACTCCTGAAATTAACTAAATAACAGAGCGAAAAAACTTATCCACCAATCACAGAAAGATTAGGGGTAATACCACTATCGCCCTGATGAAGAAAATGTGTTTCTCTTTTATGAAGAAGTCCACCCTGAATACGCTGTTGTAGAGCTTGTTGTTGTGCATCATCAGCCAATAAATCGCGTAAAGGAATACCATTTTCGCCAAATAAGCAAAGATGAAGATTACCAATCGCAGAAACGCGTAAACGGTTACAGGTGACACAAAAGTCTTTTTCATAAGGCATGATAAGACCAATTTCACCTTGATAATCAGGATGAGTAAAGACTTGAGCTGGCCCATCACTACGGGCGCGAGGAATTTGTAGCCAACCTTCGTTAAGTAAACGTTGGCGGATCACTTCACCAGATAAATGAAAGCGATTAAAAACATCACTACCATCACCAGTTTCCATTAGTTCAATAAAGCGTAGTTGTATCGGTCTGTCTTTGATCCAATGGAGAAAATCAGGCAAGTTTTTATCATTTACGTTGCGCATTAGCACAACATTGACTTTCACTTTGTCATAACCTGCCGTAAAAGCAGCGTCTATTCCTTCCATCACTTGATGGAATTTATCTTGCCCGGTAATGGCATGAAATTGGCGGGGATCTAAGCTATCAACACTGACATTTATCGCACTTAGCCCCGCATCACGCCATTGTGCAACATCACGGGCTAAACGATAGCCGTTCGTTGTCACGGCAATCTTTTTAATGGCTGGGTTTTCATTAATGGTCGCGATAATATCAGTAAAATCTCGACGCATCGTAGGCTCACCACCCGTTAAACGGATTTTTTCTGTGCCTAATTCAGCAAAAGAGTGAGTCAGTCGGCGGATTTCATCCAGTGATAGAAAGGACTTATGACCATTTGGCTTGTAGCCATTAGGTAAGCAGTAAGTGCAACGGAAATTACACACGTCTGTGATTGATAGACGTAAATAGAAAAATTTGCGGGAAAACGCATCAACAAGTTGTTGCATAATAACACCTTTCCAAATTCGGGAGATGCGGGCATTTCTACCGTGCACCCTGGTGACTTAGTTAGTCACGGCCAGAACATCATATCCTTTGGATAAAGCTTGTTGACTTAGATGTTAAGGCTAGGAGTTAATCTTTACCTGTTTTTAACAGGTTCTTATACCAATATTTTATGTGTGGATTTTACCTGTTTATTTAATAAAAAGCGAATATTGTTTTCGTTATATAATTTACAATACAACGACTTACAACACTTTTTTTATTTTTATTCTATTTACACTCCCCCTTACTCTTCCCTTTTATTTGTCTAAATAACCAGCAATCGATACTCATTCAAGATTAAGAATGTGATGAAATCACGCCGTGATCATAGGCTTAAATTATAATTGTGATAAATTAGCGGCAAATTTTTAAAAGTGAGTAAGACAATTATGCGAAATCGCACGCTAAGTGATTTAGATCGTGTTGTAGCCCTTGGTGGAGGTCATGGCCTTGGACGTGTGCTTTCAGCACTCTCCTATTTAGGAACTCGCCTTACGGGGATTGTCACGACAACAGATAATGGTGGCTCCACGGGACGTATTCGTAAAGACGAAGGCGGTATCGCGTGGGGAGATATGCGCAATTGTATTAATCAATTAATCACAGAGCCTTCCGTTGCTTCTGCGATGTTTGAATACCGTTTCTCAGGCACAGGAGAGCTTGCTGGACACAACTTAGGTAATCTTATGCTAAAGGCCTTAGATAACTTAAGCGTTCGCCCATTAGAAGCAATTAATCTTATCCGCGGTCTACTTAGAGTCAATGCTCATCTTATTCCTATGTCAGAACAAGCGGTTGATTTAATGGCCATTGATGATGAAGGAAATGAAATATATGGCGAGGTCAATGTAGATAATTTACCGAGGATGCCTCGTCAATTAAAACTCTATCCAGACGTCACCACCACACGAGAAGCCATTGAAGCCATTGAGCAAGCTGATTTAATTTTAATTGGCCCGGGCAGTTTTTTTACCAGTTTGATGCCTTTATTGTTGCTACCTGATTTAGCTAAAGCATTACGTCGTAGCAGTGCCACTACTATTTATATTGGTAATTTAGGTAAAGAGCTTAGCCCTGCGGCTGCAAGTATGACGATGTCAGATAAAATCGCCATGATGGAAACCTATATTGGCTTACAAACTATTGATGCCGTGATTATTAGTCCAGAAACACAATATGAATCAATGAAAGGACGATTGATTGTTCAAGCGCAATTAGAGGCGAAAGATATTCCTTACCGTCATGATAGGCACCTATTAAGTAAAGCTATTGAATTAACACTTCAGCAATTAGGTCAACGTAATACCGCTTGTACAGCGAGTTAATCGTTATACCAATCAAAAAACCGCACTAAAATCATTATCTATCTCAGTGCGGTTAATTAGTCTTTATTAGATTATTTTTTTACTTTAACTGTGTAATTTTGTTTTACAAATAGACAATTAGCTATTAAGTGTTTTTAAAGTAATGCGTTCGCTGATCATTTCTTCTATTTCAGCCAGTGTCATAGGCACATCATTTTTCATAAAACCTAATCCAGCTACGGCTCGTGTAAAAGACATTAAATCTAATGGCGGTAGCTCCATCACCCAGTTTTCTTCTGTCGCTAAGGTATTTTCTGCTTTGAGTATATTTTGTACGACATCGGAAAATGTTTGATGTGATGATGCCCAATTTTGATCACCACTTGCCCATAACCAACGAGTAGCAATAAAGTTTTGCCACATATCTTCCCAACCATCATAAATACGACGTAGCATTGATGCACTCATTAATGACCATGTTTGTGCTTCTTGCTGGGTAATATAACCTTGTTGGCAGCCTTCTAAGCAAAGCTTGTTAAAACGACAAAGATCCCAAATAAGATATTTTACATTTTGGATATTCATTCGATTGGTGTTCATCATATCGATTTGCCATAAACGTTCATTTTTATCATTTTCAGTTAAATCAGATAATAAAATATCGTTTTTTAATGATTGAATATCTTCTTCTTTGCCATTCAAAATCTGGTCACGTAACTGGTAAAAGTCATTGGTATGACCTTGAGTCAGCAACCAAAATAATTGGTAGATTAAATCCCACCGATCATTAACTCCCCAAGCCGCTGATAGCCCACCATCATCTTTACCTTGATTATATTCGTTATATGCCCACTCATTCATTACCGCATAAGGGGCTGCGACATATAATCCCCATTCTTTGGGTAATAACTGATTTACTGGGCTTTCTGTTGCTGGAGACGATAAAACGGGCTCAGGCTCTGTTGTTGCTGGCATTGTAGCAGTGGGTAATTTATTGTCTTGCAATGCAAATCGTAACCACTTAAAAAGTATCACGAGGAAAAAACCACCAATAATGACTCCTACAGAGCTTGGAAACCCTGCATACACATAACCACTCATTCACTATCCTTAATGTCTTTTTTATCTTTGTAAATCATTGACTGTTTGTTAGTTGTAATATTTAAACAGTTGATTGCCAGGAAGGGAATAACAAAATAGATAATAATTGACAAAGAGAGAACAAAAAAAGAGCGCTATAAAAGCTATAACGCCCTTTGTAAGCCTATCTACTTACATTTTCTTATTAAGAATTAGCAATAAATTGCGCACGCAAAGTTTGTAATTTATCCCGTGTTTGAGCCGCTTTTTCAAATTCAAGATCTTTAGCATGTTGATACATTTCCGTTTCTAAGCGCTGAATTTCTTTTTCTAATTCAGCCGTAGAAAGTAATGGATAATCTTCATGAGTATCAACCGCTTTATGTCCTTTCTTATTACGGCCTTGAGTCGGTTGACCAATCTTAAGAATATCACCAATTTTCTTATTCAAGCCTTTTGGCACAATGCCATGTTCAAGGTTAAATTGTTGCTGTTTTTCCCGACGACGTTCTGTCTCACCAATGGCTTTCGCCATAGAATCTGTTATTTTATCGCCATATAAAATAGCTTTACCTTCAAGGTTACGAGCAGCACGACCAATCGTCTGAATAAGCGAACGTTCTGAACGTAAGAATCCCTCTTTATCTGCATCTAAAATCGCCACAAGAGAGACTTCGGGCATATCTAACCCTTCACGAAGTAAGTTTATCCCCACCAGCACATCAAATTCACCTAGACGTAAATCTCGGATAATTTCAACCCGCTCGACGGTATCAATATCTGAGTGCAAATAACGTACCCGTTCACCATGCTCTTCAAGATATTCGGTCAAATCCTCCGCCATACGTTTTGTTAATGTTGTCACTAATACACGTTCATTTTTAGCTGCTCGTATACGTATTTCTGATAATAAATCATCAACCTGTGTGGCAACAGGGCGAACTTCAACCACCGGATCAAGTAAGCCTGTAGGTCTAACCACCTGTTCTACAATGTCATTACCTGATTTTTCTAGCTCATATTTTCCCGGTGTTGCTGAGACATAAATGGTTTGTGGTGCTAATGCTTCAAACTCTTCAAAACGCAATGGACGGTTATCCAATGCAGAAGGCAACCGGAAGCCATATTCCACTAACGTCTCTTTACGTGAGCGGTCGCCTTTATACATGCCGCCAATTTGCGGAATAGTAACGTGTGATTCGTCAATCACTAATAACCCATCAGCAGGCAAATAATCAAATAGCGTTGGTGGTGGCTCACCAGGCCCACGACCAGAAAGATAGCGAGAGTAGTTTTCAATACCTGAGCAATACCCCAATTCATTCATCATTTCTAAATCAAATTGAGTGCGCTGGGTAACTCGCTGCTCTTCAACCAATTTATCATTGGCTAATAGCACCTTACGTCTTTCAGCTAGCTCCTGTTTGATTTTTTCCATCGCATCCAGAATACGCTCGCGCGGCGTAACATAGTGGGTTTTAGGATAGACGGTGAAACGTGGCACATTGTAATGAATTTGTCCTGTGAGAGGATCAAATAGCGATAAACGCTCAACCTCTTCATCAAATAATTCAACACGTAAAGCGTAGTCATCAGATTCAGCAGGAAAGATATCGATCACTTCACCACGGACTCGGAAAGTACCGCGCTGAAAAGCCTGATCATTGCGGGTATATTGCAAATCAGCAAGTCGGCGTAAAATCGCACGTTGGTCAATAATCATGCCATTGCTTAAATGTAGCATCATTTTTAAATAGCTATCAGGATCACCCAAACCATAAATAGCTGAAACTGAAGAGACCACAATAACGTCTTTACGCTCTAAGAGTGCCTTTGTAGCCGATAGACGCATTTGTTCGATATGTTCGTTAACAGAGGCGTCTTTTTCAATAAAGGTATCGGAGCTTGGCACATAGGCTTCAGGTTGATAGTAGTCATAATAAGAGACAAAGTATTCCACCGCATTTTCAGGGAAAAACTCTTTCATTTCACTATAAAGCTGTGCAGCTAGCGTTTTGTTTGGCGCTAATACCATAGTAGGACGATTTAGGTTAGCTATCACATTGGCAATAGTGAAGGTTTTACCTGATCCGGTTACCCCTAATAAGGTTTGGTGAGCAAGCCCATCTTCTAACCCTTCACATAATGAAGCGATAGCAGTAGGTTGATCACCACCGGGTTTAAATTCTGAATGCAGTTTAAAAACTTTGCTCATATTCTTATCTCCTCGCAGACACTCCTTATGATACTGGATAAAAATCCAGCTTCAATCTCTATCTTACAAAAAATAATCTGAATAACGGATTTAAGTTATCCCCAGATTTTAATCAAAAAGTTTTTTAAAAAATCAACCCCTTATTTTAGGGATAAATCACTGAGAGTAAGTTGACGCTTTCGCACTATTGATTTTATTTAACTTATTAATAATAAACAATAAAAAATAAAAGTTGAGAATAACACCAATCTTTAGCAATGCCTTGTATTCTCTATATTTGGCGTATTTTTATTATGGTAATACACAAGGTTATCCACAGGAATAGTGGATAACTGAACAAAGTGCTTATACCACGGTAGGTTACAGCTTTTTTTCTTATTAAAAATAACCCTAATATTTAGCAAAAAAATAATTTTTTTATTTTTTTATACATGAAAATAAGCTGTTAAAATTGACTCAATGATGATGTATCAATGTGATTTGAGATAAGAGAGATCAAGATAAGAGGTAAAATTATGTTGTTTAACGTCTTGTGTTAAATAAGGAATTTTACCTAAAAGTGGTGCTTTAATATGCGTCATTAAAGTAGCTAAATACTGCTGTTGATACCGTCCGGCAGGCTCTACTTCATTTGCTACCCAGCCCGCTAAAGTCAACCCTGATTGCCAAATAGCTTGTTGCGTTAATAATGCATGATTAATACAACCTAATTTAATACCCACCGTTAAAATAACCGGTAATTTTTCTTCAATCACCCAATCTGCAAAGAATTGGTTTGCTGATAGTGGCGTAAACCATCCCCCAGCACCTTCAACTAATACCCAATCTGCGCGTTGTTGCAGATAAGATAACCCCTTGGACATAACCTGAAAATCAATAGGTTGTTTTGTCTCTTCGCTCACAATATGAGGTGATGTGGGGGTTTCAAAGCAATAGGGATTCACTTGCTGATAAGCCAAAGGGACGCTACTAAACTGTTGTAACGTTAATGCATCACTATTACGTAAACCTTCAGGTAACCATTCGCTGCCAGATGCAACAGGTTTATAACCCGCCGTTTGATATCCTTGTTGTGTAGCGCATTGTAATAATGCACTACTTACGACGGTTTTACCGACTTCGGTATCTGTTCCTGTTAAAAACCATGTTTTAGCCATGAGAAATCTTTCCTATAACGAGTTCATAAGTAAGTAAATATTTACCAGAGTCTGTTTTGCGCCAAACTTGCTCTAATTGACGCAGTTTTTGGCGTGTCATTAATCCTTTTGGCCGTTCTCCTTGCACAAAATTCGCGCCTACCCCTTTTAATGAGGTAAAAAGCTCAGGCAATGATGCATATTGTTCTGTCACCTTTTCAGTCACAAATTGATATTGAAAACCACTACAGGCTTGTTCAATCTGTTGGTAAGAGAGGAACGGGTTAACATGTTGGTGGTTATCAAGAAACTGCCAAGCGTCTCGTACCTCTTGTAACGTTGATGTTGCTAACGTAGAAAAATAGAGCGCCCCTTGTGGATTGACGACACTCATTAAGCTATTTACCGCAATGGCAAGATCATCACACCACTGCATAGCTAAATTGCTAAAAACGATATCTATGCTGTGGGGGGTGAGCGCACAGTGCTCAATATCACTTTGTAAATAACAATTAGCCCGTTGTTGTTGTCTCGCCACTTGTAACATGGCATGAGATAAATCAAGTGCGATAACAAACCGCCCTTGTTGTCGCCATTTTTGACTGAAATACCCAGTGCCACACCCCGCATCTAGCACCCTATCCCCAGCTTGGTGGCGAGCTAAATACATCAATTTATCACCACTATAACGTTGAATAGAGGCATGATGATCATAATGGCTAGCCGCTTTACTAAAACACTGGGCTATCTGCTGTTTATCTGTTTTGATTGAAGAAACCATGAAGAAGCTCGATTAACATCGCAATGTCGGAAATTTGGTGACGAGTCGTTAAAGTAATGCGTAAACGTGCGCTGTGAGGGGGTACAGTCGGTGGAAAGATCGCTTTTACCCAGAAACCTTCACGTTGTAAATAGTCTGAAAGTTGTTGACAGCGTAGTTCATCACCAATAATTAACGGTTGAATGGCTGTTTGTGAAGGTAATAATGTGACTGGAAGTGATGAGACACCTTGACGGAAAAAGCTAATAAGTTGTTGAAGATATTCTCGTCCTTCATCATCTTGTTTAATAACTTTTAACGCTGCATGTAAAGCAACGGCTTGTGCGGGGGGCATTGAGGTACTGTAAATTAAGTGACGTGAATATTGTTCGAAAAACTCAGCAGTCGCCTTATTACACAGTACAGCCGCACCACTAATGCCAAAGGCTTTACCAAAAGTCGCTATTAATAACTCAGGTTTAATCCCTGCTTCATGGCAACTCCCTTTACCTTCTTTACCTAACACGCCAATACCATGCGCATCATCAACCATTAACCACGCCTGATGCTGTTGACTTATTTCTGCCATAGCCGCTAATGGCGCTTTATCACCATCCATGCTAAAAACCCCTTCTGTCACGACTAAGCTTTTATTCGCAGAGGTTTTATGAAGTCGCTGAGATAGAGATGGCGCAGAATTATGCAAAAAGCGCCATAAACTCGCCGGTGATAAGATAGCCGCTTCCATTAATGAAGCATGACAAAGTTTATCGGCAATGATGGCATCTTCTTTTTCAAGTAATGTCGCAATAACACCTTGATTAGCACTATAACCTGAAGAAAATAATAGCGCATGATCGTACCCTAACCAGTCAGCGAGTTGTTGCTCTAACTGCTGATGGGCCTGTGTAAAACCGGTAATATGACCCGATCCCCCACTCCCTATACCATATTCATTCGCACCACGTTGCCATGCTTGAATAACATCAGGATGTTGGCTTATCCCTAAATAATCGTTACCAGAAAAATTAACATATTTATCACCAGACAGTGTGGTTAAATAGCGTCCATTACTATGCTGGATCACCTGTCTTTTTCGCCATAATGGCGTATTTCTACGCTCATTAAGTCGCTTATCTAGATAGTTTTGCCAACTCATTACAGTGCCGCGTTATAAAATTGTTCGGTGTCTTTTTCAGCAACAGCTTGTAGCAACACGTCTTCTTGTTGCTGATCGCCCATTGAGACAGATAATCTTTCAGGATTTAAACCAAGCTTACGGAATAATTGGTGATCTTTATCTTCAGTGGGATTCGTGGTCGTTAATAATTTGCAACCATAAAAAATGGAGTTTGCGCCAGCCATAAAACAGAATGCTTGCGTTTGTTCACTCATTTGTTCACGCCCTGCTGAAAGTCGCACATAAGAGCGAGGCATCATAATACGAGCAACAGCAATAGTCCGAATAAAATCAAAGGGATCGACATCTTCATTATCAGCCAGTGGCGTACCTTTAATTTTGGCTAACATATTGATAGGTACACTTTCCGGCGGTTGCGGTAAGTTAGCTAATTGCACTAACATAGCGGCTCTATCTTTGACCTCTTCCCCTAAACCTAAAATGCCTCCAGAGCACACTTTAATGCCAGCATTACGTACTTTATCTAAGGTATCTAAACGGTCTTGATATGTCCGGGTGGTAATAATGCTGCCGTAAAACTCAGGTGATGTATCAAGATTATGGTTATAAAAATCCAGTCCGGCTTGTGCTAAGCGTGAGGCTTGTGAATCATCAAGCTTACCCAATGTCATACAGGTTTCCATACCTAGCGCTTTCACTTCTTTGACCATCTGCTCAAGATAAGGCATATCACGCTCATGTGGATTACGCCAAGCCGCGCCCATACAAAAACGGGTTGAACCTGCTGCTTTTGCTTTTTTGGCTGATTCAATCACTTGTTGTACTTCCATTAAGCGCTCTTTTTCTAACCCTGTTTTATAGCGCGCACTTTGGGCACAATATTTACAATCTTCAGGACAAGCGCCTGTTTTTATCGACAGTAAGGTGCTGACTTGAATTTGTGAAGGATCAAAATGTTGACGATGCACTTGTTGCGCTTGAAAAACCAAATCTAAAAATGGCATATCAAACAGTGCCCTAGCTTCTTTTAATGTCCAACGTTTTAACGTACTCACAATACATTCTCCTGTTCAAAAGTGATTGCCAGTTTAAATAATAGGGTTATCATGTCAACTAAAATTGATCACACTAGGTTTACATGATTAACTGGAAAGTAAAATGACACCCGATGATATTGCTTTTGATTTACGCCATATTTGGCACCCTTATACCTCGATGAGTAACCCATTACCGGCTTATCCAATCGTAAGTGCAAAAGGGGTTGAACTCACTTTAGCGAATGGCAAACAATTAATTGATGGTATGTCTTCATGGTGGGCTGCGATCCACGGCTATAACCACCCTGAACTCAATACGGCGGTAACAGAACAACTAGCAGCAATGTCCCATGTGATGTTTGGCGGTATCACCCATCCCCCAGCGGTTGCTCTATGTCGAAAACTATTGGCTATCACTCCCGCACCACTAGAGTGTATTTTCCTCGCTGATTCAGGCTCTGTAGCGGTTGAAGTGGCGATAAAAATGGCATTGCAATATTGGCAGGCAAAAGGTGAAAAACGCCAGCGCATTGTGGCATTAAAACGCGGTTATCATGGTGATACTTTTGGCGCGATGTCGGTGTGTGATCCTGACAATTCGATGCATAGTCTCTACAAAGGCTACCTGCCGAATCATCTGTTTGTCGAAGCGCCAAAAACCGGATTTTATCAACCGTGGGACGTTACTGATATAGACGCTTTACGCACCACATTAGCGCAACATCATCAACATATTGCCGCTGTGATGCTAGAGCCAATCGTCCAAGGGGCTGGTGGTATGCGCATATACCACCCAGAGTATTTAACACAAGCTCGAGCGTTATGTGATGAATTTAATGTGTTATTAATTGCCGATGAAATCGCCACTGGATTTGGCAGAACCGGTAAATTATTTGCTTGTGAACACGCGGGGATCTCCCCCGATATTATGTGTGTAGGTAAAGCATTAACAGGTGGCTATATGACGCTATCCGCCACGTTAACTACACGCCATATTGCCGATACTATCAGCCAAGGTGATGCAGGTTGCTTTATGCATGGCCCTACCTATATGGGGAATCCTCTTGCCTGTGCGGTAGCGAATGCTAGTTTATCACTATTAGAGCAAGGTCACTGGGTTAATCAAGTCGCCCAAATTGAAGATCAACTTAAAACCGAATTGTTACCCTTAAAGCAAGCAAAAAGCGTTAAAGATGTGCGGGTACTTGGTGCTATTGGTGTCGTAGAAATGGTTGAGCCAGTCAATATGGCTAAACTACAGAAATACTTTGTCGATGAAGGGGTTTGGATACGACCTTTTGGTCAACTGATTTATATTATGCCTCCTTATATTATATCACCTGAAAAGCTCACTAAACTCACTCAAGCAATTGAGAAAGCGGTTAATCTTACCAATTAATTATTTTGTTTTAATATCTCTAGCGGCATCATCTACCGCTAGAGAGCAAGCAATACTTATTTGGTGACTACAGTGACCCACATCGCCCCTTTTCCGACTGGGTAACAAGCTAATTCCGTTAATGCGCCGGTTTGCCTATCAATACGAGAAACAGAGACAAAATCAGATTTCTGACCGCAAGAAATGAGATAATTTCCTGTATTATCAAGATTAAAACCGCGTGGTTGTGTCTGTGTTGTATAATGACCTACAGGTTGTAGATGATCTCCTGCTTCTGAAACTGCCATTACACTCATCAAGCTTTCCGAACGTTCACTGGCATAGAGGAAACGACCGTCTGGGGTAATATGGATATCAGCGGCCCAACGTGTGCTATTGAAAGTTTCTGGCACAATATCGATGGTTTGCATTAAACGATAAAGATCACCCATACGGCGATAAACATTGATTGTTGCATCTAACTCATTAAGGCAATAAAACACTTCGCCATTAGGATTGAACGCTAAATGACGCGGCCCTGCATTTATTGCTGTGGTTAACTCTTCGCTACGCGCTTCACTTAAATGTCCCTCTTCTGAAAGATTAAATAGACGAATATGATCTTCACCTAAACAGGGAACAATAAGCTGCTTGTTATGCCAATCAATATTAGAAGAGTGTGGTTTATTTAATCCTTCAATAAGTTGTATTGGTGCTTGAGCAATACCTTGTTGATTAATCGGCAATACCGCTAAGTTACCTTGGTGATAAGAAGGAACAAACAAAAAACGTTCTGTTTTATCCAAGCACAGATGAACTGGTGCACTTGGAATTGCCGTTATTGCTTTTTGTTCTAACTGGCCATCAGGTGCGATTTCAAAGGTCACCACACTAAAATGAGGACGAATGCCAACATAAAGATGTTTTCCATCTGCACTAGCCACCATAGGTTGAACTTGTCCTGCAACCTCAACAACCTGCAGTAGATGCATCTCTCCCGCGCTATTTAATGTATACGCATGGATTTGATGACTCTCTGGACTTGCTACATAGACTACCTGTTTCATCCTTTCTCCTTAAAATCGATTACCTATTGATTTATAAAGAATAATAACTTAACCAACTGATACCTGTCACGATTAAGCTAGTTTATCTTTGCTAGGTTAACGTGTAACATCAGCATCATTGCATCTTTATACTATCAAGGGGCTTATTATGTCGTACCGCGTTATTGCACTGGATCTTGATGGCACATTGCTTGATGACCAAAAACGTATCCTACCGGGATCTTTAACTGCTCTTAATCTTGCCAGAAAAGCGGGCGTTAAAGTACTCATTGTAACAGGTCGTCACCATGTTGCTATTCATCCATTCTATCAAGCGCTAGATCTTGATACACCCGCTATCTGTTGTAATGGTACTTATCTTTACGACTACCTCGGTAAAAAAGTGCTTGAATCTGATCCTTTAACCCCCGAAGAAACACGCGCGGTACTCGACTTGGTTAAACAAACCGATGTGCATCATTTAGTCTATGCAGATGATGCAATGATGTATGATCAACTTACCGCTGCCGTACAACGTACACTTAATTGGGCTGATACTCTTCCTCTGGCACAACGCCCTAATTTAGTCAAAGTAGATGATTTTTACCAAGCAATGCATCATGTTGATTCTATCTGGAAAATAGCGACCACAACCCCCAATCACGATGAGTTACGTGCTTTAATCGAACAAGTAGAACAACAAGTCGGCTTAGAGTGTGAATGGTCTTGGGTCGATCAAGTTGATATCGCCAAGAAAGGTAATAGCAAAGGTCGCCGTTTACAGCGTTGGGTTGAAGCTAATGGCATGAAGATGAGTGATGTTATGGCGTTTGGTGATAACTTCAATGACTTAAGTATGTTAGAGCATGTTGGTTTAGGTGTTGCTATGGGCAACGCATCAGATGAGGTCAAAGCACGCGCTAAACTGGTGACTAAAAATAATAATCAGCCCGGTATTGCAGAGACTATTCATAAATATATTTTGTCTTAAATACTTGTTATTCAAACAACAAAGCCTCATCTATGACGAGGCTTTATTTTTATAAATCAATAAATTAAAGATGGCGACTTAGTGAAATGCTTTTTATTTGCGCATAGAGCCACTGCCCTTCTTGAATATTGAGTTCATCTCTCGCCCAAGGGGTGATCCGCGCCCATAAATAATTGCCATCATTAACCAGTTTCACATCTACCTGATCATCATGTTTGATCATTTCGACCACTTTCATATGTAATATATTACGGATACTACTATTTGATGGGCGAGTGGTAGTTAACGATACATCTGAAGCATCAATACGAACGCGCACATCGCGACCTATTTTTGCCTCGATTTGTGGCAACCACAGTACTTGATTACCAAAGGCGGTCGCCGTCATCGCATAATGGCTATGATGTTCAACGACCATAACATTTGCAACACTGCTTAACGTCTCTTTTTGTAACCAAGGGCGTAATGCGCTACTGGCCCAAACATCTTCTAACTTACCCATTGCCTTAATTTTTCCGGCATCCATAACAATCACATTATCAGCAAGTCGAATAATCTCATCTAGACTATGACTCACATACAAAATAGGTATTTGTACATCTTGTGAAAGTTTTTCTAAATAGGGTAATAATTCACGCTTGCGGGGTAAATCAAGAGAGGCCAATGGTTCATCCATTAGCATAATATCGGGTGCAGTTAATAATGCACGTCCAATAGCCACACGTTGTTTTTCACCACCAGATAGCGTAATAGGAAAACGCGAAAGTAGATGTTCGATACCTAATAGATAAATAATTCTATCAAACTGTACTTTCATTGTTGGTGACATACCGTAAAGTAAATTTCCTTTTACGGTATAATGAGGAAATAGCCGTGCATCTTGAAATACATAGCCTACTTTGCGCTTTTCGGGTGGCAGATAAATTTTCTTCTCAATATCCACCAATGTGTGATTATTTAACACAATATGTCCTGAATCAGGTTTGGTTAAACCACCAATCACATTAATGAGCGACGTTTTACCTGCGCCAGATAAGCCAAATACCGCCGTGATACTTTCTGTTGGTAATTGAGTATTCACTTCCAGACACAAAGAGCCCAGTGTCTGTTTAAAATTCATCTCTAGCATACGCCCCCCAATCTTTTACGCCCCCAACGAGTTAGCCACTCTGAAGCCATTAAAGAGACGAGCGCCAAAATAATTGCAATGACACATAAACGGGCGGCATCCATTTCTGCCCCCGGTGTTTCAATTAACGTATACATAGCCAAAGGGATCGTTCTGGTTTCCCCTGGAATATTGGAGACGAAAGTGATTGTGGCGCCAAATTCACCTAATGAGCGAGCAAAGGCCAATACGATCCCCGCAATAATGCCGGGCATAGATAATGGTAACGTTATAGTAAAAAAGACACGTAATGGTGATGCGCCTAATGTTCTTGCCGCTTGTTCCATACGTTGGTCGACAGCTTCTAGTGCTAGTCTAATTGCTCTTACCATCAGTGGAAATGCCACAACAGCTGAGGCAAGTGCCGCCCCTCGCCAACTGAAGGTAAAACTAAATCCAAACCAATTATATAGCCATTCACCAATAAATCCGCGTCTCCCCATGCTAATTAATAATAGATAACCAACAACAACGGGAGGTAAAACTAAAGGTAAATGAATAATGCTATCAAGCAATGATTTACCGGGAAAACGAACCCTAACTAATAGCCAAGCCATCAATATACCAAAAGGAAGACTAATTATTACTGCAATTGTCGATACCTTAAGGCTTAAAAGAATCGCTTGCCATTCGTATTCACTTAACATCTCCAAAAGTATAATTCCTAAAGTGGGCTAAAGCCGTATTTCTTAAATATTTCTGCGGCTTGAGGTGTTTTTAGATAGTCATAAAAATCACGAACAGCTTTATTATCCTGTCCTTTTACAACTGCCATTGGATACTCAACAGGTTTGTGACTATCAGTTGGGAATACCCCAACCACTTTCACTTTGTCACTGGCAACAGCATCAGAGCCATAGACAATACCTAATGGTGCTTCATCTCGTTCAACTAATGCCATGCCGCTGCGAACATTATTAGTGCGTGCCATTTCCGGACTCACCACATCCCATGCACCTAAATATTCTAATGACTCTTTAGCATAGATACCAACAGGTACATGATCTGGATCACCCACAGCTAATTTTCCACCATTAAGTAAGGATTTCCATTTAGTATCCTTATTAATAACAACATTGTTTAATTTGCTATCTTTAGGAGCAATTAACACTAAGTCGTTACCTAATAATGTATGTCGTGAATCAGTCACCATTAAATTCTTATTAATAACATAATCCATCCACTGCTGATCGGCAGAAATAAATAGATTTGCAGGTGCTCCTTGCTCAATTTGGCGAGCAAGTGTTGAAGAGGATGCATAAGAAGCAACGACATCCGCTTGTTTTTCCTGTTTATATTGTGCCGAAATTTCATTAAGCGCATTAGTGAGAGAAGCCGCCGCAAATACCGTTATTTTTTCCGATGCCATGCTTTGGCTCACTAAAGCAAAAGAGATAATCGCACCAGCCAGTAACTTACCTGATAATTTTTTCATGTTGAGTTCCACTTAAATAGGACAATAACCACGCTGCATATATCAAGATATAACGTAAAATGAAAGGATAAGTTGATTAAAATTGGTTATATATCAATAAATATAGCGATAAATAGGGAGACAAAAATGGCGATAGCAATGGAGATAGAAACGCAGTCAACAACGGGACAACTTGAAGTTAAATAGCTAACAGCTAAATACTCTAAATAATTCAAGGTGTAGCTAGGCGACAAGTGAATGAGTCGCTAGGAGCATACATCAGTATATGACTAGTGCGAATAAACGCAGTCAACAACGCGACAACTTGAAGTTAAATAGCTAAATACTAAATACTCTAAATAATTCAAGGTGTAGCTAGGCGACAAGTGAATGAGTCGCTAGGAGCATACATCAGTATGTGACTAGTGCGAATGAACGCAGTCAACAACGCTACAACTTGAAGTATGACGAGTATTTGAGGAGTATTTGAGGAATATTAAAAAACAGCCCTTCACAATAAAGGGCTGTTCTAAATAGAGGGGTAATTATGCTTTTTTATCAGCCTTTGACTGACTAGGTGAAATTAAGTTAAAAATCTCGCCTAAACCATAAATAATGCCCATGATAAGTACCATCACAACAGGTACCATCAAGAGAGCGAACCCTAAACTTTTCAATAATTCAAACATGATAACCTCTTTATCATGGTATATTCGGAAAGCCAGAGTTGGCATTTCTTCACGAATAACGAATAATAACGCTATAGTTGTATCTATTCTAGAGAATTATCGTTTTGTGTCGGCACAAAAAATGCGATAAACAGACAAACCAGAAGAAGCCTATCATTATGCAAGCAGAAATATTACTGACACTGAAACTTCAAGATAAGCTCTTTGCTGATCCACGCCGTGTTGCGCTGTTAAAACAAATTAAAGCAACAGGCTCAATTAGCCAAGGGGCGAAAATGGCGGGCATTAGTTATAAAAGTGCTTGGGACGCTATCAATGAAATGAATCAACTGGCTGACGAACTCCTTGTTGATAGAGCAACTGGCGGTAAAGGGGGTGGAGGCGCCACACTGACTCATTATTGTGAACGCTTACTACAACTTTATGATCTATTAGGACAAATTCAACAAAAAGCCTTTGATGTATTAAAAGACGATTCATTACCTTTAGACAGCCTTTTAGCGGCTATTTCACGGTTTTCGTTACAGACCAGTGCCAGAAACCAATTTTTTGGCACCATTATTGAACGCGATCACTTACAAGTACAACAACATGTTAATGTTCAGCTTGCTGATCAAAAAACGGTTATTCGCGCGGCGTTAACTGAAAAAAGCGCCGATCGTCTAAATCTTAAAGAAGGCAAAGAAGTACTCGTTTTAATTAAAGCGCCATGGGTCAATATAGAAAAAGGCGCCTCTGTAGCACAACAATATGACAATGCGCTATCAGGCACCCTAACCCAAATTGAAACGGGTAATGAAAATAGCGAATTAGTGGTAACGTTAGAAGGTGGATTAGAAGTGTGTGCGACTTGTTCTAACCAGCATGTTACACAACAAAAGCTACATATTAATGATACCGTAACAGCGTTATTTAATGCCGATCAGGTGATTATCGCCACATTATGTTAATTATTAGCATGATGGCTTTTGAGTAAAAATAACACCATCACTTAATTGATATTTTAAAAATTATATTAAGTGATGGTTTTTCGACTAATACAACGTGTAAAAGCTTTTTTTATTGATGCAATTAATACTTTGCCAATACAATGGATTTTTAACGTTATAATTGTATTGTTATATATAATTTATTAATCTAATATTCCATCCATAAACTATCATTTAATTATCTCACTATTTGATAAAGCAATAATCTCTTTCATATAACGATGATATTGTTTCCCCTTTTTCATAATAGCATAATCTTTAATTGATAAAATATCCGTATGGTTAATAGAATTATTTAACCTCGACACTTCAATAAAAATAACATCCTTGCTATTAATTAAGTAAGTATAAACATCCTCTAATTGTTCTATCATATGATATAAACAACATGCTGATTTCAATGATGGAAATACTTTTTTGAGGTACGGAATGATAATTTTATTTTCTGAATCCTTAAATTTTAAAAAAGCTTCATTTGTCATCACTTTATTTCCCCAGGGGTAGTAGTTATTAAATTTCCATTTTTATCTGTGAGCATAGTAATTATGTTAGTTGGCTGTTTACTAAATTTATCAATTCCTATATTTTTATCAAGCTGAATCACTCTTTCATACAAAATATCAATACTATTGGTGTTTTTATTATATGATTCTCTCGTTTTATTAATAGGAATCTTAATGACAGCAGGACTTAATAATATATCTTTAATTTCCTGTTCACTAAGCGTAAATTGGCTAGCATTTTGCGCTCCTGAAAAATGACGTTTTTGTACATGCAACCAACCTGATTCAACATCTCCCACTTTAATATTAATCCTAGATTGAACAATAGGATGTTCTAATTCATTTTTAAAAACTACGGTTTTGGCTCCATTAGATACTTTATATCCATTCGTAGTTACTCCTGAATATATTATAAACTCCCCGTTATTGATTATTTCAATAGCTTTTTTGTTGGTAGTTATTAATAATTTTTCTTGTTCTACTATCGGTTTTATAGCAGTTATATTTAATTTTCCTGAAGTCATTAAAGACTTTGAACTATTAGCTAACATGCTAGAGAAAGCTTTAGCACTTTCTTCTGAACTAGCTAATACTTTATAACCAGTACCAACGGTGACACCAGCGATTGCAGCTTCTGGAGCTGATATCCCAGCGATATTAATACCTAGCTGATTAGCACAATAAACCCAATTAGCTTTACATGTACTAAATGCAGCTTGCGTAATAGCAATAAGTTCTGGTGTTGCTGCAATAACAGTGTGACCACCAATAATGCTCGCACTTCCTCCTAAACCAAGAGCAATCGCAATCATCCCTGCATTTTGTCGATTTACAACTCTTTCTGCTGCTGCAACATCACCTTTTGACGCTGCAATTATGTCCTTATTATTTTCTAGTGCTAGCTTTGAAAGCATATGTTCGCTGTAATTATGTCGATAAACTAACTCCGCAGAATTAGCCGCAGAAAATACGCCCTCAGGCTTACGAGTCACAATAGCGCCTGTCAGTGCACCAATTAATTTAGTGAGCTGTGTTTTTCCTTCATTGCCATGTAGTGCCTCTTGAATTAATGCAACTTGTCTGTCAGTTTCATTTAAATAACTAGGCTCAAATAATTTACTTTGTAGCGATATTGCCGCTATTTCTGCTGCCAAGGCGCCGGCTACTGCACCTGTTACACTGCCTCCTGCAATTTCAGCACTCACTCCTGCAACAACAGAATGGCTTAAAACCTTTCCTGCATGCCCTAATATCGCACCGTTATCACCAATGAGATTGGCACCTTCAGCGTGAAATTGACTGCCGATATGGCTTAATAGCGCAGTTTTAAAATTATCAATAAAACTGCCACCTTGAATGGCTGTGCCCAGTGTAGAACTCACTACTGACTGTGAGGCAACGCGTTGAGCAACTTGAGTCCATGTGGCATTATCCGTCGCAAGCAACTTGCCTGTTGTCGGTAATGTTCCCCCCTGTATTGCTTGATCCCAACCCATAAATTGGTCAAGACCTTGCAAGGCGCCTGCAACGGTCATACTGGTGACAATGGATTTCACCGTATCACTGCGACTTAAGGCGCCAAATGTTTTAGAAATATTGCCTTGATTTTCGGCTAAAGAGACCGCAGCTTGCGAAACTAAAGAAGCAAAACCGGCTTGTGCCGCAACTGATGCCGTTGACGCAACCCCCGCAGAGGCTCCTGCAGCAATAGTGGCATTACTTGCCATTCCTCCTATTGAGGCAGCTGTTGCCGTACCATAAGTTGCAACCCCTACCGCGATGGCAATAACCGCACCAACAACTGGATTTAACTGCTGGGTTTTATCATCCCAACTGGAATAAGTGTCTTTCACTAAATTCCAATTAATATTTTCTTGACCTTGGAGCGCATTAAGCCAAGCATATTCTGGTGTGTTACTTAAGGCAGTTAATGCCTGCTCTAAAGATTGCTCTTTTTTGGCTTTAATATCTGCAGATATGCCTTTTGGCGCATCGATAGTCAGCTTTCCGCCAATATAGAGTTCAGGTAATAGCCATGTTCCCTTGGTGTATCCCTGATTACGTTGAGTGATATATATATCTTTTGAACGAGTAATAACTTGTTTAAAAGCAGTATCTTTCACCGCTTTAAAATTAATGCCTCCTGTTTTACTGGTTAATTTGGCATTCTTTGCTGTCTCTAATTTGCTTGCTTCTAAAGTGATATCATCTTTAGCAATTAAATTAATATCGTCATTAGCAATAAACTCGGTAACTTTATTCGTTGTGTTATTAAATGTTTTGGTATATTTCTTTTTAGTCGCACACAGTGTCCACCAATTACATTTTTTCTTTTCTTCTTCATAGTAACTGGATTCTTCCATTGCCTGTGCATAAAGAAATCCACCTTTAGCAGCAATATCCATCTTTTTATTAGCAGCCAATTGAGAGGCCTGAAATAAAATACTGCCCTCAGATAATAGTGTTAGATGATTACCGCTATTAATTTCAGTACTGACTTGTTTACGAAGTTCTTCTAACTCTGAGTCCGACTCTTTACGAAAATGTGTTCTTACTGATCCCAATTGGATATTGCCACCACTGGAAATAGCAATATCCCCCTCTGATTTAAGTGAACTTCCTTCTGTTGTGAGTGAGCCTGATGATGCAATAGAAATACCTTTATTTCCCATAATGGATGTGGTGGCATATTGAATGTCTTGCGCATCTTCGTGGGGATCTTTGATGGCGGAATAAGCATTTGCACCCAGTTTTATATTTCTACCCGCTAATACAATGATTTTATCTTTTGAATTTAATACTGTTGAACTTAAATCAATATCACGCGCGGCATTTAAAATAAGGTTATTATCTGAAAATAATTTAGATTGTAGTTGGGGGTAATAAATATCACTGAAAAAAGGAGCGGCTTCTTTTATTAATTTGGAGGCAAGAAAAATATCTTGTCCTGCATTAAAAGTTATTTCTTTGTTACTATAATATTTTATTCCCTGACTAACAATATCTTTACCAGCCATCAAGCTTATATTATTCTTACTTTTCCAAAGCCCCATATTAAATAAAAACGCTGAAATATATTGTTCATCTCTAAAATTTGGCATTAGGTTGAAAAATAAAGACTCATCGCGTTTTATTTTAATATTCTCTAATGCTGATAAACTTTTTTCATTTGATTCATTAATTATTACATTTGAAATGTAAATGTTTTTACCTGAATAAAAGTCTATTTTTTCAGACACATCAATAAATGGTGCCTTAATGCTATTCAGAGTATAAGAGGCTATAGGGCTAAATGAATAATTAATATCTCCATTCTTAGTTATGATGGAAAAATGCTTTGCCGTTAAATCTATATTTTCAGAATTAACATTATCAATTGCTGTTAAATTTATAATATCACCAGATAATAAATTTGAATTACTTATATTTATATTTTTATTAGCAATAACAGATAAAGAGTTACTTGATTTTAAACTTAATGAGATATTTAAATTATTAGCATTTAATAGTATATTTTTAGCTAATATAGTACTTTCAAAATCAGATATTCTTCTATACTTTTTAATTTCTTTTTCTAAAAATGGAAATTTACGTTCTAACGCTATACTATCTTTAAAATCTAAAACTAAATTATTACCTGCTTTTATCATATATTCAGAAGCACTATCTACAATAAATTCATAATGACTTCCAGTTTTAGTAAAGGGAATAAAATGAACTATTTTTTGAAATTTAGTTTCATCAATATTATATTTATTTACATCATCTCGATAAAAAATATGAGCATTATCATGAGAATAAAGATCCCATTTATTAAGGTGTCCAAACCGATAATAGTATACTTTTGCATTGTTTCCCGTTGCGATAAGATCATTAGTTGCAAAAATATCAGATTGGGTATTAAAAAACTCGTTAGATTGTATATATAAATTTTTACCAGAATAAATAACACTAGGAACATACTTTTTATTCTTTTCAAATAATGAGCGTTCTACATTAACACCTCCATTATTTTTTAAATCTAATATATCAAACCACTTTTTATCAGAGAGTTCTTTTAATTCAGCAAGTAAAATAATTATAAGGAAATTATTCGTAGGACTATTGTAAGGATGAAGAAAATGAGTACCTATATTTATAGACGATGTAGAATCAGGCTCTTGCTTTATTTCTTTAAATAAAGGAGTAATAGATTCATTAACCAATTTCTTGGTTCTAATAATCAAATCACCCTTTTCTGTTTTTATGGTGGCTGATTGATTTTCAATTAAACTACTTGGTTCACCCTGTGCATTTTTTTGTATCCATAAATTATCTTTTGCTTGAATAAGCGCTTTTTCACCTTTATTAGTGAATTTATCTACGAATAAACGCATATCCTTTTCTGCGATAATATCACTATGATTCGTTAGCGTATTAGTTGCTAATGTAATATCTCTTTGCGCTTTTAAGCTGGCATTACTATTCATTTGTAGCGCTTTGCTACTAACATTAATATCTTGCTCAGATTGAATATTGCCATTAAAGGTAATTTTGCCATCAACTGTTAAATTGATACTGTTTTGCTTTGTTTGAATATCAGTTAAATTAACACCGACCCCTTTTTCTGTGCTAACTAAGCGTATTTGATTGGCATACATTCCACCCAATGCTTTTGTATCAATAGCGACGGTCGGTTTTACACCTTCTCCATTAATGCTATTTACTGTCCCTTTGCCGAAATCAATATGGTTATTCCCTTGCATTAAAGAGAGATTTTTAGCATTTATCTTTCCATTTATTTCAATACTACGACTAATAATATCGGCATAATTTTGTAAATCGGCATTCATACCTTGCTTACCAATAACAATACTGCCTTTTTTTACTTCTAGTGCCGAATAGGTACCTTGAGGGCTAAATTGAGGCTTTCCCGTCGTGAGAGTAATTGATGGAGTATTAATAAATGAGCAACCATCACAACTAATTCCATTAGGATTAGCAATTAAAACATCCGCTTGTTGTCCTGCAACTTCTAATTTACCTAATAACTGTGAACGACTATTACCGACAACTTCATTAATAATTAAATTAGCCGTATTACCTTTTAAATTTTTATTAGCAGATATTTTTTTTGCCAATTGACTATTGGCATCAACTTGCGAATTATTAAGTACTGCCCCCTGTTTATTAACATTAAAGACATTAAACCTATTATGAGAAACACCACTGTCATTAGGTGTTGCTATATTAATAATAGGAATATTATTTTGCTGATTTATTGTTATCGTTTTATCAGATGAAGTAATGACAGAGCCCCAAGCAGGATGCAATGGGTAAATAGCGGTTAAATAAATAACACAATAGCTTATTAAACGCTGTTTTCGCGAAATATCCTTTTTATGCATAAAAAATTCCTTATTTAAAGAGCAAAAGAAATTGACCAAGATAAAGATCATTGGTTAGCATTTGACCACTTTGGATAAATGAATGGTTTGTTTATCAATAGTTGTGAAGAAAAAGGGGAACGATAAAATGAAAGCCCCATAGCGCCAGCTAATAAAGACTGCTGCTTTGTTTCATATTGATCAGAATAGATAACGCCATAATCAACAGCTGTAATAAAACGCCATTGACCTAAAAATGAATTTATCCATGGTGTATTAATTTCATTACGCCAATAAAGTCCTCTATTGGCACTAAGCTTATTTTGTTTAGCACCACGAACTGCATTTAATCCATCTATGGTTATTTTTTCCACACTATAAAGATTATCAGATGTATATTGACCATAAAAAGACGTAATATAGGAGACAGAGTAAGGAAATAAATATTGATAATGTATATTTAGACTCAATTTTCTATAGTGGCTTCGGGGTGAGTTTTCAGCAATATAATCAGGTGATGCCCCAAAAAAAGACAACCCAATTTCTGCTGATGGATTAATAGATAAATAACCTGATGTCAGATTAAAATGATATTGGGGGGCTAATGATAGTGATGTTAATGTTGGGCTATTGATTAATATCGGCTGTTTGGCTAATTCCGTTTTTACTTTTTTATGCTTTAATATGCCTTTTAATATTATCTTCTTCTTACTATCCCGATAAAGTAAACGACTAATATCAACTTGCTGATTAGTATTTATATTTTTATAGATATATTTATTACTATAACTTTTAATAAAATGAGAAGAACGGTTATAAAATAACTGATATTGATAAAACCAATAGCCATAGGGAATATTTATACTCGCTGTATAGCCTCTATAATAATGTGAATGTAATAAATCTGTATTACTGTTTAAGGAGAGATCCCACTGCTCTCCAAATCCAAATAACGAATCTATTGTTGTGGTATTCGTCAGTAAAATTTCACCTGTTGCTTTTGAACCTGAATTATCAATAGTAAGTTGATTTCTGAAAGGATGCGTTTTGTTTTTCTTATAAATAAAAATAGTCGAGTATCCTATCCTGTCACTAGGTTGAATATCTAATCTATATTGTGATGTTGTTAATCGATTTAGTTGTTCAAGCCCATGCTCTAACTCACGTAAATTAAGTCGTTTATCTTGATATGAAGGAAATAGAATATCAACCATGGGGGAAGTCATATTATCAATAAAGATTGATTTTATCTTTCCTTCAATTACGTTAATGGTTAATTGATGATTTGAGAGATCTTGATCGGCAATAAAAGCTTGTGAAGTAATATAGCCTTTTTCAATATACGCATTAGTCATTGATTTAATGATATGTTGCATATCACTTAATGTTAAACATTTATTTATATATTTAGATATTAATTCTTTTTGTGCCTTATTAGTTAATAAACCATTCCTTTCTATTTTTATTTCATTAATTAAGAAGCAATTATTTACATTATTATTTATTTCTGCAAAAGTTATCTTACTTATCGTTAATAAAAATAGCGCCATTAATCCTAATAAATAGTTAACACATTCCCTTTTAATGTTATTCATATAAACGAGTCCTTATGTTTTTATTAAAATAACATAAATAATCTTGCCCATCTTTTATCTTTTTTATTCTCTCTGAACTATTTTTACTTAAGCGATCAGCAACAAATATTGACAAGTTTTAATTAAACCGATATTGGTAAGTATTCTACTTGTAATAAAAACAAGGATAATAATAATGAAGTACTTGCAACTCACAAAAACACAGTTTCGCTTAAGTGATACACTCTGCTTGCATATCGATGATTTAACTATCAATGAAGGAGAAAGTTGGGCATTCGTTGGTAGCAATGGTAGTGGTAAAACGGCGCTCGCTAATACATTATGCCAAGAGGGGATTTTATTATCGGGTGAGCTTATTAATAGGTTTACTCGTCCGATTAATCTCTCTTTTGAAAAATTACAAAAAATGATAGAGGAAGAGTGGCTGCGTAACAATACAGACTTATTAAGTGAAGATGAGGATGATACGGGATTAACCGTGGCTCAGGTGATCCAAATGCAGGTAAAAGATAATGATCGCTGCCTGTTATTAGCAAAACAATTTGGTATTGATGCACTTTTATCAAGGCGTTTTAAATATCTTTCAACGGGAGAGTCTCGTAAGGTACTGCTTATTCAGTTATTGATGAATAAACCTGATCTATTAATTTTAGATGAGCCTTTTGATGGTTTAGATATTGACTCTCGTCGTACATTAAGTGAGTTACTTTCATCACTACATCAACAAAAGCTAACGATTGTTCTTATTTTAAATCGCTTTAATGATATTCCTGATTTTGTGCAAAATGCTGGCTTATTGATTGACTGTAAACTCGTGGCACAAGGTAAAAAAAGTGATATTTTATCAGACTCAGTAATTGCGCAATTATCTCACAGTGAAACACTTGAAAATCTGATCTTACCCGCCTCAGACTCCGTTGATGCAGTTCCTACCTTACCACCAACGCTTTCCCCTATTATACTTAAGGATGGCGTGGTCAGTTATAATGATAAACCTGTGCTCCATCACTTAACCTGGGAAGTTAAACCACAACAACATTGGCAAATATTAGGTCCTAATGGCGCAGGAAAATCGACCTTATTAAGCTTAATCACAGGAGATCATCCTCAGGGCTATAGCAATGATTTAACACTATTTGGTCGTAAAAGAGGCAGTGGTGAAACCATTTGGGAGATCAAACGCCATATTGGTTATGTTAGTAATGCCTTACATCAAAGCTATCGCGTCTCTTCAAGTGTGAAAAATGTGATTATTTCTGGTTTTCATGACTCTATTGGTATTTATCAAGCCGTTACCGATAAACAGCAAAAATTAGCGGATGAATGGCTAACACTAATTGGTTTAACTGCACTCGCTAACCATCCTTTTCACTCACTTTCATGGGGACAACAGCGTCTAGTATTAATTGTAAGAGCATTGGTTAAACACCCGACATTATTGATCCTCGATGAACCACTACAAGGATTAGATACAACCAATAGACTATTAGTACAGCGCTTTATTGATATCATGATAAGCCATAGCAATACTCAACTACTGTTTGTCAGTCATCATCAAGAAGATGCACCTCACTGTATTACCCATCGACTGATTTTTATTAAAGAAGGAGATATCTATCGTTACCAACAACAACCCTGTTAACTAGATATAGGCTATTTTTAAGGTAAGATACATCATCACACTGAAGAAAAGGGTATTTGTTATCGATAGATGGCGATGATTTTAACGATAGATTTAGAGAGCATATTTTTTACTGATAATTATCCAGAATCGGCTTTTCGTTTCTTTTCACCGATCCCGTTAAATTAATAGCTTGATCGATTAAGCAAAAGGTGTAATAACTGTGTAATATTTCATCAAACAATCGTCATTTTTGACATAATCCCCCTAGTTTTGTTAGTTATGTTTGGCGTTCTTGTTGATGATCCATATAATGATTGCAGTCCTGATTTTAAACTTATATTAAGAAAGTAATTATAGGAGTCTAAACTATGGCAGTAACTAAGCTTGTGCTAGTTCGACACGGTGAAAGTGTATGGAACAAAGAAAACCGTTTTACAGGCTGGACTGACGTTGAATTGTCAGATAAAGGCCGTAATGAAGCGCAAGAAGCAGGTAAACTGCTGAAGGCTGAAGGTTTTACTTTTGACTACGCATATACTTCTGTACTAAAACGTGCAATCCACACTCTGTGGAACATTCTTGATGAAGTTGATCAACAATGGCTGCCAGTAGAGAAAAGCTGGAAACTAAACGAACGTCACTACGGTGCATTACAAGGCTTAAACAAAGCTGAAACAGCTGAAAAATACGGTGACGAGCAAGTTAAACAATGGCGTCGTGGTTTTGCGGTTACCCCACCAGAGTTAACTAAAGATGATGATCGCTTCCCAGGTAAAGATCCACGTTATGCATCTTTAACTGAAGCTGAACTGCCATTAACAGAAAGCTTAGCGTTAACTATCGACCGTGTAACACCATATTGGGAAGAAGTCATTAAACCTCGCGTTGCTTCAGGTGATAAAGTGATTATTGCCGCTCACGGTAACTCACTGCGCGCTCTGGTTAAATACCTAGACAATATGAGTGAAGAAGAAATTCTTGAACTGAATATCCCAACAGCAGTACCTTTAGTTTACGAATTTGATGAAAATATGAAACCAATCAAACGTTACTACTTAGGTAATGCAGAAGAAATCGCAGCAAAAGCCGCGGCTGTTGCTAACCAAGGTAAAGCAAAATAATTTTACTTTGAATTAGATAAAAAAAATGCCACTTTTGAGTGGCATTTTTATTAATAAAAACAGACTATTATGATTTATTACGACGAGTAGCGACTGCATCGGCTAATTGGCGTAATAACGTTTCTGTATCATCCCACCCAATACAAGCATCTGTGACACTTTTACCGTATACCAAAGGTTCACCACTTTCTAATGATTGATTGCCCTCTTCTAAATGACTTTCAACCATTACACCAATTAAAGCTTTTTCTCCTGCGCTAATTTGTTGGCAAATATCGGCACCAACCTCCATTTGTTTCTTAAATTGTTTACAGCTATTGGCGTGGCTAAAATCAACCATAACATTTTGGGGTAATCCTGCTTTTTTCAGACCTTCTTTTACGGCAGCAACATGTTCTGCACTGTAATTAGGCTCTTTACCGCCCCGTAAAATAATATGGCAATCTTTATTCCCTGCAGTACGAACTATCGCTGAGTGACCCCATTTAGTTACTGATAAGAAACAGTGTGGAGAGCCTGCAGCATTGATGGCATCAATCGCCACTTTAATTGTGCCATCTGTGCCATTTTTAAAACCAACAGGACAAGATAGTCCGGAGGATAATTCTCTATGCACTTGAGATTCTGTTGTTCGAGCACCAATAGCTCCCCAACTCATCAAATCAGCGACATATTGTGGGGTTATCATATCTAAAAACTCGCCAGCCGTTGGTAATCCACTATCATTGATGGTTAATAGCAAACGACGAGCAATGCGTAATCCTTCATTAATATCAAAGGTACAGTCCATATGTGGATCATTTATCAGCCCTTTCCAACCGACTGTGGTACGTGGTTTTTCAAAATAAACTCGCATCACAATTTCAAGTTTATCTTTCAGCTCTTCTCTTAATAAATTTAAACGCTGAGCATATTCCAGTGCCGCGTTAGGATCATGAATAGAGCAAGGCCCAATCACCACTAATAGGCGATCATCTTTTCCAGCAAGGATTTGATGAATAGCTTCACGGGCATGACGAACTGTAAACGCCGCATTGTCAGTGGCTGGAAACTTTTCCAATAATGCCACTGGCGGTAAAAGTTCATTGATTTGTGTTATTTTAAGATCATCATTCTGGTAATTCATTCCCGTGTTCCACTCTATTATTATCTAGTCAATATGATTTCTGTTTCTTCAATCTAACCATTCGTTTTCTCTCTGTAAACACCCTTAAGAGCCTAAACAGCCCATGACGATAGATAACAAAAACATCGAAAACAAGTAATAGCACCATTAAGTAAAATAATGATTTGAAATTGCCTAGAATAGAAGAATAAACACAACGAATAGCAAGGCTGGAGAGAAATATAACTCTACCAGCCTTTTTTATTATGAGAGATAATTATTTTTATTTGAATGCCTTGCTGATTTGATCCACAAACGAGAGCCATTAATAGCGATAGCCAATAAGATGATATATTCAATAGACATGGCATAAACACCCTGTTTATAAAATATAACAATACTAATGACATTAATAACAGACCAAATTAACCAGTTTTCTACCAATTTGCGTGTCATTAAGATCATAGCCACAATGGAGAGTACCGTCATTGTTGAATCCCAGAATGGGTAAGCATCTGGCTCGATAGCAGGTGTGGCTAAATTTGCCCCGAAGACATTTAAGATATCAACAGCAATAACTGCTAAATAGCCAAAAACGGTATCAATATTAAACGTTAGCGCAATAATGGCAGCAATGGAGACAATGATTAATACGATTTGTTGGCCCGGCTTTAACCAACGTATTTTCAATTCTGCTTGTTCAAAATCATTCACTCTACTCCATGCATACCAACCATAAATATTGGCAGCAAAGAAGAAAATTTGTAGCAGTAGACTGGCATATAACTGGATCTGGAAAAAAATAATGGCGAATAAAGTGACATTAATTAACCCAAATAAATAGTTAATGATCTTTTCCTGGCTCGCAAGCCATATACATAATAATCCAGCAATAGTCCCTATAGCTTCAATCCATGAGAGTGGATAGCCTTCTTTTCCTAATGGAATATTGACTAAAATATTATTGATACTAAACCAACTAATGACATCCATTTGACAACCCCGACTTAATCATAGAAAAAACAAATAAAATATGGGTTATTGCGACATTGTTGCAAAGTGATAAAGATATATATACATTCCTATCAATGATAGCACTTAGTTTAAAATATTAAACAAAATGCCATTTATTTACCATAAAAAACAAAAAGTGTTTTATATAATAAATATGCTATTTTTTTATTCATACTTACAACAAATAACTTTATCTACTATAACAACTAGAGAGAAATATGGAGCCAATCACCCGCTTAATCGATCGCATGTTATCTTTTGCATTACTTGATCCTCGAATTGAGGCTGTGGTATTAACAGGCTCAGTGGGTCGTAATAAGAAGATAGACAGCTATTCTGATATTGATATAGAGCTTATTGGTCACGGTGCGACTGAGCTAGCAAAAAACCAACATTGGCTATCACAATTTGGTAAACACCTCGTCTCTTTAGCAACAGAATGTGAAGATCCGAACGGCATTCGCTGGCCAATCTATTTGCACGTATTAGCTCAAGGCCGAAAAATGGATATTTTGATGGCAGAGCCTGAAAGAATTATCAATATGAAACAAAATGGTCTAAGTCCAGTTTATCAACGAGGCTATCGTGTTTTACTTGATAAAACAGGTTTATGTGACCAACTTCCAGAAATTAGCACTGTGACTCCCCCAGCCCTTTCCATAGAGCAAGCTGATGCCTTGGCTCAAGAGTTTTGGTTTGAAGCCACACAAATCGCTATAGCTATCTTACGTAATGAATTTTGGTTCGCTGAATATCGTATGAGTGATATAAGGGAATGGTTGATCCGTTTACTAGAGCAAGTTGCTCTGCAAACATCAACACAAGATGTCTGGTATCAAGGCAAAAACTTACGGGAGTGGTTACCTAAGTTTTACTCATTACGTTCATTAGAAAGCACACTGGCTATGAGTACCCCTTATGAAGCAGCGGCTGCATTAAGTATTATCATGGCTTTTTTTATTGATGCATCAAAGCGTTTTGGTTTGTCGATAGAAAAGGCAACACAAGCTCAAACACTTATTAGCGATTGGTTTATTGATAATGAACTATTAACTGAAAATGAATATTACCAAATAACCACTTCCATTATTTGTCATTATCCAACTTAAGTGAGATCAGATAGTTTTTTCAGCAATGGAGAAGCTATCTATTTACATCCTCTATTTGAGTAACTCGAGTAATAAATACAAAAACGAGTTATAGAGAGCATTTTTAGATAGAATGAGAATGGCGTGTGATAAAAGACTAGAAAAGCATATTGAAATGGTGGGTCGTGGGCGACTCGAACGCCCGACCAATTGATTAAAAGTCAACTGCTCTACCGACTGAGCTAACGACCCATTTCATAAAATGGTATGTAAATTCGAAAATGGTGGGTCGTGGGCGACTCGAACGCCCGACCAATTGATTAAAAGTCAACTGCTCTACCGACTGAGCTAACGACCCTTTTCGAACTCGCCACATTCTCTGTGGCAACGGCGGGTAATAATACTGATTTAATGTTATTGTGCAACGTTTTTTTTCAAAAAAACATTCAAACGCTGAAAAAACAATCAGTTAACCCCGAAAATGTAACATTCACATTACGGGGCCAATAATTATAGTGCTGCTAACTGCTTTTGTGCTAATTTTGCACCAGCACTGTTTGGATATTGCTTAACCACTTGTTGATAAATAGCTTTCGCATTATCCTTTTGCCCTTTCTCTTGCATAATAAGCCCTATCTTATAAAAGGCCTCACTTGCTTTTTGAGATTTTGGATAATTTTTCACAACAATAGCAAAAGTACTCGCAGCCTGATCTTTATTACCTTTTAGATAATACATTTGCCCCAACCAAAATTGAGCATTTGATTGATAGCTAGACTTCGGATAACTTTTAATAAAGTTGTTTAATGCAACAATTGCCTTATCGTAATCTTTTGAATTCAATACAATATCAATTGCCGCGTTATAATCGGCTTTTTCATCACCTGTTGACGACGAACTCGTACTTGTATCAGATGTTGAAGGTACATTGCCACCCGTTGAAGCCTCATCCGTTGTTGGTGCTGAGTTGCCACCATTTAGGCTATCTAATTGTTGATAGATATTACGTTGACGCTCTACAACTTGGTTTAACTGGTATTGATTTTCCTGAATTTGACCACGCAACATATCAATATCGCGTTGAGAATCTGCGAGTTGTTGCTGTAATTGGGTCAAAAGCTGACTATGAGCATTAGAGATACGCTCAAGTTGGGCGAGTCGTTCATCAGTAGAGCCTGAACCGATATTACTGATTGGCGCTTGGGCAATAGCGGCTACAGGAGCCGCTACGCCAACCAGTAACAACAGACTCATCAATAAAGGTCTGAAGTTACTGTTGTTCATGCCGTTCTCTTAGTAAACCAGTACTGCACGACGGTTTTTCGCATAAGCGGCTTCGTCATGACCCAGTACAGCAGGTTTTTCTTTACCGTAAGATACGATTGATAATTGATCAGCTGATACGCCTTTACCTTGCAGATACATTTTAACTGCGTTTGCACGACGTTCGCCTAACGCGATGTTGTATTCTGGAGTACCACGTTCGTCAGCATGACCTTCGATAGTAATGCGTACTGAAGGGTTAGCACGCAGGAATGCAGCGTGAGCATCTAACAGTTGAGCATATTCTGAAGTAACGTCATATTTATCAAAACCGAAGTAAACAATGTTAGTTTGTTTCAGTTGTTCTAATTGCTGACGTGCTAATTCTTCAGCAGTAGGGCCTTGCTCAGTAACAGGTACATTGTTGCTTGTATCTGTTTGATCATCGTTTTTGTTTGAGCTACATGCTGCAACAGCAACGAGTGGTAATGCTAACATCAACCCTTTAAACACTTTGTTTAATTGCATCTCTAATTGTTCCTTTATTTGTTTGCCATACATAATTCTTATGCATCACATAAACGGAGACCAGGCAGGTGATTTAACCTGACCATCAGTCGCCGGAAGACGCGCTTTGAAACGTCCATCAGTCGATACTAGTCGCAAAATGGTTCCTAAGCCTTGAGTGGAGCTATAAATAACCATAGTGCCGTTAGGCGCGATGCTTGGCGTTTCATCCAGAAACGTATCTGTTAAATATTGAACAGCATTCGTTTCTAGATCCTGCTTAGCGATATGTTGCCTACCGCTTTCAGAACTCACCATAACTAAGAAACTACCATCAGGACTTACTGCAGGATTTTGGTTTTGTTTTCCTTCCCAAGTAATACGTTCTGGCGTTCCTCCGTTAATATTAATTTTATAAATTTGAGGACGTCCGCCTTGATCCGAAGTATAGACCAAAGTCTGTCCATCAGGCATCCAAGTCGGTTCTGTATTATTACTTCTACCATTGGTTACCTGTGTCATATTGCCACTGGCTAAATCCATTACATAAAGATTTAGACTACCGCTTTTTGACAGTGCAAAGGCTAATTTAGAGCCATCTGGAGAAAAAGCAGGTGCACCATTATGTCGAGGGAAAGAAGCGATTTGACGCACTTCCCCCGTTGCTAATGTCTGTACAACTAAAGCAGATTGACCACTTTCAAATGTAACATATGCTAGTTTAGCACCATCAGGAGACCAAGCGGGTGACATTAATGGCTGTGATGAACGATAAACGCGATCTTGATTAAATCCATCATAGTCAGATACACGTAATTCATATGGATAAGCGCCACCATTAGTCACAACGACATAAGCAATACGGGTACGGAACGCACCACGAATGCCAGTTAATTTTTCAAAGATTTCATCACTGGCGGTATGAGCAGCATATCGTAACCATTTATTGCTGATTTTATACTCACTTTGCGCTAAAACCGCTCCCGGAGAGCCAGCAACATCAACTAATTGATAGCTAACAACATATTGACCATCTGCCGAGGGCTGAACACGCCCTACAACCACTGAATCAATACCTAATGCTGTCCAGAGTGCAGGTTGAACCTCAGAAGCGGTAACGGGTTGTTGAGGCAAACGATTCATATCAATAGGGTTAAATTTACCACTATTTCGTAAATCAGCCGCAATCACTCCAGCAATATCTTCTGGCATTTGACCTGTGCCTTCCCATTTAAAAGGAACAACACCAATAGGGCGTGCAGTATTCACCCCTTGTGTAATTTCAATGCGAACTTCTGCATTAGCGAGCGTTGTAACGCATAATATCAAAAGTCCGAAAATAACATTTAATGCCTGCTTCATCATGTCTCCCTTTTATTATTGCGGTTATTGCGCAATAACGCACAGAATAGTAACAAACGCTTTTAAACAACACCATACAACACATCAATAACATTCTAAAATAGAGATAAATTAATGTATGTTTTCCTACTATCAGACAGTTTTATGGCTTAAACTCAATTGTTGGTGATTTTACTTGTTCGTAAATATCTTTCGGTGGCTTAGGCAATGTTGCCATTTTAGCCGCTTGTAATGCAACTTGGCATAAAGCCGGATCACCACCTACCGCTTTTGCACTTACTAACATACCGTCTGGTGCAATACTTATTTTAAGGTCACATTTACGACCTTTATATAAATCAGAATCAAAAAACTTCTGTTCGATGGCAACTTTTACTTGCCCAGTATAGCGATCAATGCCCGCAGCATTTGCCCCAGAGCGATTACCACCACCTTGACCTGCTGCAGAAGCCCCCGATTGTTTATCGCCTTGAGCAACTAATCCATCGAGTAGACTATCAACCGCTTTACTTTGTTGCTGTGCAGCGGCTTTCGCTTTAGCTTCCGCTGCTGCTTTGGCTTTAGCTTCTGCGGCTGCCTTCGCTTTTGCATCAGCCTCTGCTTTCGCTTTAGCATCGGCTTCAGCCTTCGCTTTTGCCTCAGCTTCTGCTTTTGCCTTCGCTTCTTCTGCTTTCTGTTTTGCTGCTAATTCTGCTTGTTTCTTCGCTTCTGCCTCTGCTTTGGCTTTCGCATCAGCTTGCTCTTTTAAAATACGATCGCGTTCAGCTTTAGCTTGTGCGGCAGCTTCTTCAGCCTGCTTTTGCTCTTCTTTCGCTTTAGCAGCGGCGGTGGCCGCTTCACGACGTTGAGCTTCTGCAGCCTCTTTTGCTTGCAAACGTTCCACTTCTAACGCTTTTAAACGTTCTTGTTCTTTAATTTGTTGTTGGCGTAGCTCTTCTTCTTGTTGCTGCGCCCGCGCTTTACGTTCTTGTTCTGCTTTTTGGACATTAGCTTGTTGCGCCTTTTGCTGATTATACTCTTGTACTACCGCATTAGGGTCAACCATAATAGCATCAATAACTTGCCCATCAGATCCACCGCCACCGCCTAAATTCCATTTCTGAGTTAACGATCCCCAGATAAGCAAAGCGATGATCAGTAAATGCAAGACAGTAGACAAGATAACTGAACCGCTCAATTTACTTCGGATTGGTTTCGTCTTCTTTCCCACGCTATTATCCAAACTTATTTCAGCCTACTAAAGAGGCTGAGTCATTAAACCGACAGACTTAACACCCGCTTGACGTAACATGTTGAGTGCTTTAATTATCTCATCATAAGGAACATCTTTAGCGCCACCAATAAGAAAGACCGCTTTCGGGTTTTTTTCTAATTGTCGTTTTGCTTCAGCCATAATCTGTTCTTGAGGTAAAAGCTCTAAAACCTCTTGTTCAACACGGATATTATATTGCCCCACTCCAGCAACTTCGACAATTACAGGCGGGTTATCACTGGTTGAAACAGTCTGTGTTTCTGTTGCTTGTGGAAGATCAACCTCAACACTTTGTGAAATAATTGGCGCTGTTGCCATAAAAATCAGCAAAAGCACCAATAACACATCAAGCAAAGGTACTATATTAATTTCTGATTTTACGCCTCGGCGGCTACTGCGACCTCGTGCCATCAGCTCTCTCCTTTTGCGTTAACTATTTCTTTTCTGCGGAGACAAAAGCTTGGCGATGTAAAATCGTCAGGAACTCTTCCATAAAGTTATCGTAACTTTGTTCCAACTTATTTACACGTTGCGTAAAGCGGTTATAAGCCATAACTGCGGGGATGGCCGCAAATAAACCAATGGCTGTTGCAATCAACGCTTCAGCAATACCGGGTGCCACCATCTGTAAAGTTGCCTGTTTAACGCTACCTAAAGCGATAAATGCATGCATAATCCCCCATACCGTACCGAATAAGCCAATATAAGGACTAATTGACCCCACCGTACCTAAAAAAGGAATATGCGTTTCTAAGGACTCTAATTCACGATTAAATGAAACACGCATTGCACGGGAAGCCCCATTAACAACGGCATCGGGTGCATGAACATTCGCTTGATGTAGTCGTGCAAACTCTTTAAAACCAGAATGAAAAATTTGTTCTGCCCCTGATAACTCGTCACGACGAGCTTGGCTTTCTTTATATAGACGAGCCAAATCAGTGCCTGACCAGAATTTATCTTCAAAATCTGCCGCTTCACGATCTGCTGCATTCAATACTTTCGTACGTTGAATAATGATCGCCCATGAGGCAATAGAAAATCCGATTAATAACAACATGATCAACTTAACTAAAAGCCCCGCTTTTAGAAAGAGATCGATAACATTCATGTCAGCCACTACTTAAACTCCGCGATAATGGACTTAGGAAGCCCTACAGGCTTCATTTTTAATGAATCAACGCAGACAACTAATACATCTGCCCTACACAGTACCACACCATCTTGATTGATAAGCTTTTGAGAAAATGTCATTGATGCACCACGTAATGTAGTAATTTCACTTTCTACTTTCAGAAGCTCATCAAGCCGTGCTGGCGCAATATAGTCAATGGTTAATTTACGCACAACAAACGCAACATGATCATACTCCCGTAAATCATGCTGATAAAAACCTTTTTCTCTGAGTAATTCTGTTCTTGCACGTTCAAAATATTTTAAATAACTGGCATGATAGACCACACCACCGGCATCAGTATCTTCGTAATAGACACGAACTGGCCAAAGAAACCGCATAATTCCATCCTTACATTCCTTGAGTAATCCCATAAATAATTAAGCTATAGATTTGTTAACTATACTTAAGAGGTGCCTCTAAGGGAATCATAGTAACGTAAAGAATAGAAAACACCGTTTTCAGACGCCAATCATAAACTCTTCTTTGCAACACGCAATATGCTTTAGCGCCTGAATAGAAAAAATATTTTTATTAGTTCAGCATTAAAATGCTTGCTAATTAACAATTAATAGTTTAGCACTCTGATTCAAACTTTTTCCCAACCAATAAAAAAACCAGTCTTATTACTGGTTTTTTTATTAAAATCAATCAATTATCTAATACAGGTGTTTCATGCAAGTAATACCACTGCCATTGACAATCTAGAGACGCGCGTCTCAAAACTACCACAGATTGACGGGTGAGAATCTTCTTATTTTCATAATGCGTTTCACGATAGCTCACCGTTGCCCAATGTTCAGATTGGTAAATAATGTTATAGCTATCTGTTTCAATCCTCAATTCTGGCCTTTTCCCTGCATTACGAGAAAACATTGCCATTACATCATCATAATTTATTTTCTTTCCTGTTATACCAATCATAGAAAACGTGTTGGCAAGTAACATTTCTATATTTTTTAATGCCTGTGTAGCAATAGGGGTTTGAGTAAAAACAGTTTCAATCTCATTATGCAACACTTGCACACTTTCTATTAATGGGTCTATTTTAATACTCATGATTTGTTTCCTGTAAGTTTGTTTTTTGCTTTAACAATATGAAAAGAAATAGCGGAAATAATCCTATGGTTGCACAGATAAAAAATGTCGTGCTATAAGCCATTTGTGACGATACAAAAAGAGATAATGTGTTGAAGATCATTGCAACAAGTGTCGCGCCAACACTAAATACAACTTGACGATTTATATTCCAAATAACACTAGCTTGAATAAGCCTTTGTTTATCAAAGTCATAAAGGGCCGTTGTTTGTGCTGTATTTGCACCGATCCCTCCACCAATTCCCATCATTAAATAAGCCAGTATTAATAAAGGCAGATCGCTCTCTTTATTTACTAATGCTAATAATACAATACCAATACTGTGCAGAATTAAAGCGAATATAGCTAAGCGCTTCATACCCAATTTATTATAAAGTGCACCACCAACAATAATGGAAATAAATGCACCTATAGCATATAGCAGCATAAAACTGCCTGTACCCTGCCCCGAAAAATGGAGATATTGTTGTAAATAAAAAATCGCCAGAATATTTACACCAGTAAAAACACCTGGAATACAGTAATAGAGAAAAATGGAAAGTGATAAGTTTCTATTTTTTAATAAATTTAGATTAATTACCGGTGATAAACTCTGTTTATAATGACGATAATAAAGAAGAGAAAATAATGCAGCAAAAAAACTGATGACTAATGCTAATTGTGTAGAGTGATACTCACCGTAAGCAGATAATGCACATAACCCTGATACGATAATAATACTGATTAATAAGATCCCTTTAAGATCTGGTATTATATTTTCTTGTGATTTAGACTCTTTTACCCAAATAAAAGCCAAAAACGCAGTAAGTAATGAAAAAGGCACATTACTATAAAAAACCCAACGCCAAGATACAGCATCAACGATAAACCCACCTATTGTGGGAGAAATTGCAGGTGCAATAAGAGCAACAGCCATAATTAAAGTTGAGACTTTGCTTCTTTCATGCCCTTGAAAATACTGAAATGTTAGAGCTTGGCCGATGGGAATTAATAATCCACCACTAAGACCTTGAATAAAACGCCATAAAATCAGCTCAAAAAATGAGTGTGAATAGCCTACTAACGCCACAGAAGCACTAAATATCAACATCGAGCTGACCATTAATGCTCTCACGCCAAAACGTTGAGATAACCAGTGACTCAATGGAATAATCAGTGTTAAACCTAAAATATAACTATTTGATACCCATGTAATGGAGACGATAGATACCTTCATATCCGCTGCAATTGCTGGTAATGCAATTGCCGACATAAAAATATTTATACAATCAATAAAAAAACTCAGTAAAAAAATAATGGCTATTTGATAACGATAAGACATAGCAATCCTCCGCCCTATAGGGTACGAAAGATTGACGAATATCGTCTATCTGACAAAATAGAACTTATTGTTTAATCAGAGTAAACAATCATGCAAAATCAAATAGACCGAATTCGTTCTTTTATCGCCGTAGTAGATACAGGCTCTTTTACACAAGCAGCAAAGTATTTACGCTTAAGTAAATCAATGGTGAGTATTCATATTAAAGCATTAGAAACGGAATTAAATGTATCTCTTCTTAATCGGAATACTCGGCGCTTCACATTAACTGAAACGGGAGAAATCCTTTATCAAGATTTTCGTCAAGTTTTAGTTCAACTCGAACAAACATTAGATAAGGCACGGTTAGGACAACAAAACTTACAGGGAACTTTACGATTAACTTCAACGGCTGAATTTGGTGAACATTATATATTGCCACTTTTACATCAATTTATGTGTTTACACCCTCAACTAAAAGTGCAATATATATTCAATTCTTCTATTGATGATCTTATCAATCATAAGTTAGATTTGGCGATACGCCTTGGCGCATTAAAAGACAGTAATTATCGCTATCGCAAATTAGCAGATTACACAATCAAATTAGTGGTATCACCACATTTATTGAAAAAATATCCTATCCAAGAAATTGCAGATTTAGCGGCAGTTCCCTATCTTGCAAACAGCAATTTACGCCATAGCAAACTCAGCCAACAAGATAAAATAAATCAACTATTTTCACAATTGCACTCAATGGCACTTTTCGAAACGAATACTATTAGTGCATTAAAACAGATGGCACTCAAACAAATGGGAATGACTATATTACCAGAGTGGTACATTCAACAAGAAATAACACAGGGTGAACTTGTTAGCCCTATTCCTGAACTTACCTTATTAAATCAATCTATTAATGTCATTTTTCCACATGGTGAACATATGCCAAGAAAAACCCGTCTATTTATTGATTTTTTAAAAGAGAGAATTAATTCTATGCCCTAAAAGGTGAGGGGGAATATTGCATAACCCATATACAAGAAGTGAATGCCTTATTTTACGCCACTTACTAGAGGTTAAAATAAGGCATTTTGATTAGAAGAAGAAATAATATAGCCCTACAACTAAAATAATAATGGCGGGAATGGGATGTAATAGATATTGCGCTACAACATGTTTAGGACGATAGGCTAAGCCAAAAACTGCCCCTGCACATACAGCCCAAATCAGTAATATTCCTTGCCAAATCGCTAATGAGCTTGTATTAGCCGCGAATCGACTCGGATCCCACATAACACAAAATGCCATTGCTAGAGCCATGATTAAAACAAGAGCCCTAATTGGGCCCTTGTTAAGTAGTTGGTAACTTTTATCCAACATTATTCTTCACTTTCTGAAGTTTTTTTCGCTTCAGCGTGCTCATAAGCCAGTCCTGCGATCACCGCAATACTACAAGCGAAGAGTGTGCCGAGAAGCCATGCAAAATACCACATTCTCTATGCTCCTTAGTAAAGAGTATGATTATTGCCTTCGATAAATTTCTTATCGAGGCGACCATGCATTTTCCAGTAACACCAGATAGTGTAGAGGAGAACGATAGGTACAAAGATAATCGCGACTACTGTCATCACTTGTAAAGTGAACAGGCTTGAAGTTGCATCCCAAATTGTCAAGCTTACATCAGGGAATGTGCTTGATGGCATAATGAATGGGAACAGGGTTACACCAAACGTTAGGATAACACAAGCAATAGTCAGTGAAGTGAACAGGAATGCCCAAGCTCCTTTGTTTGCTTTAGTTGCAACAACCGCTAATAAAGGACTTAACAGACCTAATGCCGGTAAGATCCATAAAATAGGATAGTTGTTGTAGTTCGTCATCCAAGCGCCAGCTTCGTGAGAAACTGTTTTCAACAACGGAGAAGAAGGACCCGCAGTATCAACCGCACTAGTGATAATAAAGCCATCAATACCGTAGATTAACCACACGCCTGCTAATGCAAAAGCAATAAAAGTGATTAAAGAGGTAATGTAAGTTGCTTTACGAGTACGCTCATGCAGCTCACCGGTAGTACGCATTTGAAGATAGCTAGCACCCTGTGCCACAATCATCATTAAGCTAATAACACCAGCTAATAAACCATATGGGTTTAATAGGCTTAACAGGTTAATTAGTGCGTTAGTTGTACCATTATAAGATACACGTTGCATGCTATCGACTTCTAATGGAACACCTTGTAATAGGTTACCAAAAGCAACACCGATAACTAATGGTGGAACAAAGCTACCAATAAAGATACCCCAATCCCACATACCACGCCATTTTGGTGATTCTAATTTAGAACGGTAGTCAAAACCTACTGGACGGAAGAATAATGCCGCCAGTACGAAGATCATACCAAAATAGAAACCAGAGAATGCCGCAGCATATACCATTGGCCATGCAGCGAATAATGCACCACCGGCAGTGATTAACCAAACTTGGTTACCATCCCAGTGAGGTGCAACAGAGTTAATTAAAATACGGCGTTCTGTGTCATCTTTTGCAATGACGCGCAATAACACACCAACACCCATATCAAAACCATCGGTGACCGCAAAGCCGATCAGTAAGATACCAATCAGTAGCCACCAAACAAACCGCAATACTTCATAATCAAACATAGTGGACTCCTGTGTTACTTACTTTGTGCAGAAGAAGCTGTCTTCTGTTCAAAGTGATAGCGACCCGTTTTCAGACTACTTGGGCCAAGGCGACCAAATTTGAACATCAGGAACATTTCGGCAACGAGGAACAGAGTATACAGACCGCAGATAAGTCCCATAGAAACGAGAATATCAGCCTGTGTCAGTGAAGAAGTTGCTACAGCCGTAGGCAAGATTTCACCAATCGCCCATGGTTGACGTCCATATTCTGCAACAAACCAGCCCGCTTCAACAGCAATCCATGGTAATGGAATACTAAACAGCGCAGCACGCAGTAACCATTTGTAGTTACCGATACGATTAGACAGAACAGTCCAGAAAGAGATCGCAACAACCAATAACATCAGGAAGCCGGCAGCAACCATGATACGGAATGACCAGAAAAGTGGTGCGACGTTAGGAATAGAGTCTTTTGCAGCTGACTTAATTTGTTCTTCAGTTGCATCAGAAACATTTTCAGTATAACGCTTCAATAATAGACCGTAGCCTAAGTCTTTTTTAGACTCATTGAATGCAGCTCGTACGGCAGGATCAGTATTACCTGAACGTAGTTCAGTTAATAGGTCATACGCCTTCATACCATTACGAATACGCACTTCATGCTGGCTCATCAGATCATGCAGACCTAATACCGGCGTATCAAAAGAGCGCGTTGTGATGATCCCCATTACATATGGAATTTCAATAGCAAATGAGTTTTCCATTTTTTCTTGATTAGGGAATGCAATCAAGTTAAAGGAAGCTGGCGCAGGCTGTGTGTGCCACTCACCTTCAATAGCAGCCAATTTGGTTTTTTGTACGTCCCCCATTTCATAACCAGATTCATCACCCAGTACGATAACAGATAATACCGCTGCGATACCAAAGGTTGCCGCAACAGCGAAAGAACGTTTTGCAAAACCGATATCACGACCTTTGAGTAGGTAGTAAGAGCTGATACCTAAAACAAAGAATGCACCAGTACAGTAACCTGCAGCAACGGTGTGAACAAATTTCACCTGAGCGACTGGGTTTAAGACCAGATCAGCAAAACTCAACATTTCCATTCGCATGGTTTCAAAGTTGAAGTCTGCAGCAACAGGGTTTTGCATCCAACCATTTGCGACTAAGATCCACAGCGCAGAGAAGTTAGAACCAAAGGCAACTAACCAAGTTACCATTAAGTGTTGCTTCTTGCCTAAACGATCCCAACCGAAGAAGAATAATCCGACGAAAGTTGATTCTAAGAAGAATGCCATCAGACCTTCGATTGCTAAAGGCGCACCGAAGATATCACCAACGTAATGAGAGAAATATGACCAGTTAGTACCAAATTGGAACTCCATGGTCAAACCAGTTGCGACACCCAGAGCAAAGTTAATACCGAATAACTTACCCCAGAACTTTGTCATATCTTTGTAAACTTGTTTACCTGACAGGACATATATCGTTTCCATGATTGCCAACATAAACGCCATACCGAGCGTTAATGGGACAAACAGGAAGTGATACATCGCTGTTAAGGCAAACTGTAACCGTGACAGTTCGACAATATCAAACATCTTGACTCCTTGCTCCTAGCAGGAAGACACCGACTTGCGGCAACCCGACTTTAATTAATAAATAAAGCCTCATAACTACCAGCAATAAATGCCTCTAAAAACAACAACGAATATTAAAGACCAAAAACACAATACCTTACAAATAGTACGCCTATATTTACATATAATAAATATATTTTGCGTGACCCAGATTTGAATTCTGAGCTTAGGTCAACAATACGACTTTTAGGTTAGTAACAGCATATTTGATCGTGTGCCAATTTAAGCATATTTAGAAAATTTTTCCACAATTAATAACTTGACCCACATCAAAAAAACACTTTAATGTTAACTAGTTGCGAATAAATTACCCAATAGTTACCGTAATGTTAATTTACTGTTGGTTTTATTTTTAAGTATAATTTACCTCCCATTAATTTCCATAATAAAATTAACTTTTTATTTTCATAAATACATTTAAATAGTCATATTTAGCTGTATTTCATTAATTCTAATATTAAAAACATTTTTTTTCAGGTAAAAAAGGGATATTTAAAAAAAATAATCTATTAATTAATAAGTTGAAAATAAATTTTTAATTTTTTATCTTTTTAAATTTAGTTTTATCGAGCGAACCTAAAATATAAATAAACTCTTATAATGATAATCTTTTTTTAATACAAAGTTTAATTTAGGATAAATAATGTATCTATCCGTTGAATAGAAATAACTTATACACTCTATAGCAATCATACCTTAAGCCATAAAAATAAATAATATTCCTTTGTAAAACAACAATATACAATCATTTCATTTTTAAAATATGGATAGCAAAATGGCATAACTGTATTGAAGAATGATTATTTGTAAGCTTTATCTCTAAAGTTTAGCTGATAGTTGATAGTTTAATGTTATTTTAGAAGGTCGGTTTTTTAGCATGGTTACTCTGCTACTCATTAAACTTCTCTTTCGAGCATTATTGTATCTATAATACATTTTTCACTATGAAACCTTCACCATACTGCAATAGGGCAAGATTGTGCCCTTCCAATAATACTAACAAATGATAATAATTGAGGGGGGTTATCTGCTAATAAGGTATCGTTAAACAATATAAATTAACTATAGTAAATCTTATACACATAGTATTAATGAATAAAAATTATACTAAAAGTATCCCTTTTTTTGCCTTCCCCTACTCTTCATATCAGTTAGGCTGAGCAAAACAAATTCCGCATTTTTTAGCAAACCAGGGCTCAGGTATTCTTGTTTAGCGCCATATTTTCGTTATTGCTGTGTTTAAATCACTATTTAACACACAAAAAATGAAATAAAAATATATTTAAAAACAATAAGATGAGATAAAATCGAACAAAAATACACGTGACTACTTGCTGACAGCACCTAAAAGCGCCATAAAATAGAACAATAAAAAATGCCAATCTCCAGTTTGATCAGAGATTGGCATGATATGTAGTTTTAACTAGAGGTAATTAACAAAAATGTTACTTATTTAATAGCGATTTAACAGCATCACCGATATCAGCTAAACTACGTACTGTTTTAACGCCAGCGGCTTCTAATGCGGCAAATTTCTCGTCAGCAGTACCTTTACCACCCGCAATAATGGCGCCAGCATGCCCCATACGCTTACCTTTAGGTGCTGTAACACCAGCAATATAGCCTACAACAGGTTTGGTAACGTGATCTTTGATATAAGCAGCTGCTTCTTCTTCTGCTGTACCACCAATTTCACCAATCATAACAATTGCTTCTGTTTGCGGATCTTCTTGGAATAGCTTCAGAATATCAATAAAGTTCGATCCCGGAATTGGGTCACCACCGATACCAACACAGGTTGATTGACCTAAACCAACGTCAGTAGTTTGTTTTACTGCTTCATAAGTTAAAGTACCTGAACGAGAGACAATACCTACTTTGCCAGGTAAGTGAATGTGACCAGGCATAATACCAATTTTGCACTCACCTGGAGTAATAACACCCGGACAGTTAGGGCCAATCATGCGAACACCAGCTTCATCTAATTTTACTTTTACAGTCAGCATATCCAGCGTAGGAATACCTTCTGTAATTGTAATAATTAGTTTAATACCTGCATCAATAGCTTCTAAAATAGAGTCTTTGCAAAATGGTGCTGGTACATAAATAACCGTCGCCGTCGCCCCCGTTGCTTCCACTGCTTCACGTACAGTATTAAATACTGGTAAGCCTAAATGTGTTGTACCACCTTTACCCGGTGTAACACCACCCACCATTTGAGTACCGTAAGCAATAGCTTGTTCGGAGTGGAAAGTTCCTTGGCTTCCAGTGAAACCTTGGCAAATAACTTTAGTGTTTTTATCGATTAAAATAGACATTATTTTGCCTCCGCTGCTGCAACAACTTGTTTAGCGGCATCCGTTAAGCTCTTAGCAGCAATAATATTTAAACCGCTATCTGCTAATTTTTTAGTGCCTAACTCTGCATTGTTTCCTTCAAGACGAACAACAACTGGTACGTTAACACCGACTTCTTCAACTGCACCAATAATACCGTCTGCAATAAGGTCACAACGTACAATGCCACCGAAAATGTTGACTAATACAGCACTGACATTTTCATCTGACAAAATAATCTTAAATGCTTCTGTAACACGCTCTTTGGTTGCCCCTCCCCCAACATCAAGGAAGTTAGCAGGTTCACCGCCATGCAGTTTAACGATATCCATGGTTCCCATAGCTAAACCAGCGCCATTAACCATACAACCGATATTGCCATCGAGTGCTACATAATTTAATTCCCATTGTGCCGCTTGCGCTTCACGTGGATCTTCTTGTGATGGATCATGCATTTCACGCATTTCCGGTTGACGGAATAACGCATTACTGTCCACACCTAATTTACCATCAAGACAAATCAAATCATCATCTTTGGTGATCACTAATGGGTTGATCTCAATAAGCGCTAAATCACGCTCTAAGAAGATCGTCGCTAATCCCATAAATATTTTAGCAAATTGACTAACTTGTTTGCCTTTTAAACCGAGTTTGAAGGCTAATTCTCGTCCCTGATAAGGCATAGGTCCTGTCAGCGGATCAATAATGGCACGATGAATAAGCTCTGGCGTTTCTTCCGCCACTTTTTCAATTTCAACGCCACCTTCAGTAGAAGCCATAAAGACAACACGACGGGTACCACGGTCAACAACAGCACCAAGATAAAGTTCTTTAGCAATATCTGTTGCCGCTTCAACCAAGATTTGTGTTACTGGTTGGCCATTAGCATCTGTTTGATAAGTTACTAAACGTTTGCCTAACCATTGTTCAGCAAATGCGCGGATCTCTTCTTTTGAGTTGACGACTTTTACGCCACCCGCTTTACCACGTCCACCCGCGTGAACTTGACATTTAACAACCCAAGGGCCTTGGCCAATTTTTGATGCAGCTTCTTCTGCCTCGCGCGGCGTGGAGCAGGCGAAACCAGCAGGTGCTGGTAATCCATACCGTGAGAAAAGCTGTTTTGCCTGATACTCGTGTAAATTCATGATGTTCTATCCATAATCTTGTTGAAAGTCGGACTTTCTTATTTTTTTGACTATAAGCCAGAAAAATCTGGCTTCACGAACACACTGTACTTCTTTGATGCTTGTGTATGTTGCTGTAGAGGCAGGAGGAGCATCTCCTGCCTAAAAGCGATATTTATTACCTACACATCCAGTAATAAACGGGCAGGATCTTCTAGCATTTCTTTAACGGTCACTAAGAAACCGACAGACTCACGGCCATCAATTAAACGATGGTCATAAGAAAGTGCTAGATACATCATAGGTAGAATAACAACCTGACCATCAACTGCCATTGGGCGATCTTTAATCGCATGCATACCCAAAATAGCACTTTGTGGTGGGTTGATAATCGGTGTTGACATTAATGAGCCAAAAACACCACCGTTAGTAATAGTAAAATTACCGCCCGTTAAATCTTCAACGGTTAATTTACCATCACGACCTTTCACTGCTAATGCTTTGATATTTTTCTCAATATCCGCCATGCTCATCGCATCTGCATCACGTAATACCGGTGTTACCAGACCACGAGGTGTTGATACGGCAATACTGATATCAAAATAGTTGTGGTAAACCACATCAGTACCATCAATAGACGCATTGACTTCTGGATAACGTTTTAACGCTTCCACTACCGCTTTAATGTAGAAAGACATAAAGCCTAAACGTACACCGTGGCGTTTTTCGAATGCTTCACCATATTGAGCACGTAAATTTTTAATAGGCTGCATGTTGATTTCGTTAAACGTTGTCAACATGGCGGTAGTATTTTTCGCTTCTAATAAACGCTCTGCAACACGTTTGCGTAAACGTGTCATTGGTACACGTTTCTCACTACGATGCGGTAATGGAGCTTGAGAAACTTCAGCGGTGGCCGCTGTTGCTGATTTATTATTAGCAACATGGCTTTCAATATCTTGACGAGTTAAGCGTCCACCAACACCACTGCCTTTTACATCTGCTGGATTAATATCGTGTTCAGCGACTAAACGACGTGCTGTCGGGCTAAGAGCATCATTGCTTTCTTTCGCAACAATATCTGCACTTTGACGTTGCGCAGGCGTCGTATCTTGTGCAGGTTTCACATCCGCAGGAATACCAGTGCTATCACCAAGACGAATACGTCCTAATAATTGACGTGAACCTACCGTAGCGCCTTCTTCTTCAAGAATGCTATCCAGCACCCCAGCTTCACTCGCCGGTACTTCTAACACAACTTTATCTGTTTCAATTTCAACCAGCACTTCATCGCGTTGAATGCTATCACCAGGTTTTTTATGCCAAGTTGCGACTGTCGCGTCAGCAACTGATTCAGGGAGATCCGGTACTAGAATATCTACACTACTCATTTTCTATCCTTATTTATTCAACTTTCAGTGCATCTTCAACCAGAGCTTTTTGTTGCTCCTGATGAACAGAGGTATAACCAACAGCTGGAGAAGCTGATGCAGGACGACCTGCATAACGTAATGTTGCGCCAGTAGGAATAGCATCACGGAAGTTATGCTGACTACAATACCAAGCGCCCTGATTTAGCGGTTCTTCTTGACACCAAATAAAATCTTTCACATGAGCATAAGGTGCCAAAATCTGTGCCATATCATCATGAGGGAATGGATATAGCTGTTCAATACGAATAATCGCAACATCTGTTTGCCCATTAGCACGACGTTGTTCTAATAAATCGTAGTAAACTTTCCCTGAACACATCACGACACGTTTCACATCCGCTGGATTTAATTCATCTAACTCACCAATTACAGGTAAGAATTTACCATCCGCTAATTCATCTAAGCTCGATACCGCTAATGGATGACGTAACAGTGATTTAGGTGACATAACGATTAATGGGCGACGCATACCACGTAACGCTTGGCGACGTAACATATGGTAAACCTGCGCCGGTGTGGAAGGCACACAAACTTGCATGTTTTGCTCTGCACATAATTGCAGATAGCGTTCCAAACGTGCAGATGAGTGCTCTGGACCTTGGCCTTCATAACCATGAGGTAACAGCATGACTAAGCCACACATACGACCCCATTTTTGCTCACCAGAGCTAATAAATTGGTCGATAACCACTTGTGCTACGTTAGCAAAGTCACCAAATTGCGCTTCCCAAATAGTCAGCCCGCGAGGCTCAGTAGTAGCATAACCATATTCAAATGCTAATACCGCTTCTTCTGTTAAGACAGAATCCCAAACATTAAATTGACCTTGGGCGTTATGAATATTGGCTAATGGTACATAAACTGAACCATTGGTTTGATTGTGAATAACCGCGTGACGATGGAAGAATGTGCCACGGCCTGCATCTTCACCAGAGAGGCGAATAGTAATACCTTGATCCACTAAAGTGGCATACGCTAAGGTTTCAGCCGCCCCCCAATCGAGTAATTTTTCGCCTTCAGCCATAACAGCACGATCGGCATAAATTTTCTCGACGCGAGATTGCATTGCGATTTCAGAAGGTACTGTGCTGACACGACGCGCTAAATCTTGTAAGCGTGATTTTTCGACTTTATGCGGATACTCTTCATTCCATTCATGGTTTAAGTAAGGTTCCCATGTATAAGAATGTAGCCCCATAGGACGATACTCTTCAACGACACAATCACCACGATCGAGAGCATCACGATAGAGATTAACTAACTCAGTAACATCATTAGCTTCGATTAAACCTTGCTCTACTAACTTATCAGCATAGATCTTACGAGGTGTTGGATGTTTTTTGATTTTTTGATACATCAATGGCTGAGTTGCATTTGGCTCATCCGCCTCGTTATGTCCATGACGACGATAACAAACAAGGTCAATCATCACATCACGCTTAAAGGTATTACGGAAATCCAACGCTAAACGGGTGACGAAAGCTACCGCTTCAGGATCATCTGCATTTACGTGGAAAATAGGTGCTTGAACCATTTTCACAATATCAGTGCAGTATTCTGTTGAACGGGCATCTTTAGGATTTGATGTGGTAAAACCAACTTGGTTATTAATAACGATACGAACCGTACCACCAACTTCATAACCGCGAGCTTGTGACATGTTCAGTGTTTCTTGAACAACACCTTGCCCTGTCACTGCTGCGTCACCATGAATGGTGATCGGAAGAACCATATTACTGCGCGCTTCATCTAAGCGGTCACGACGAGCACGGACTGAACCGATAACAACCGGACTCACAATTTCTAAGTGAGATGGGTTAAAGGCTAAAGCAAGGTGAACTTGAGCACCTTCTGTTGCAAAATCAGATGAAAAGCCTTGGTGATATTTAACGTCACCAGTTCCCAAATGCTCTTTGTGTATACCCGCAAATTCATCAAATAAATCTGCCGGTTTTTTCCCTAAAATATTAACCAGAACGTTTAAACGTCCGCGGTGAGCCATGCCAAGTACCACTTCACGGGTATCTTGTTTCCCTGCATGACGAATTAAGTCTTTTAACATTGGGATCAGAGCATCCCCACCTTCTAAAGAGAAACGTTTTGCTCCTGGGAATTTAGCCCCTAAGTAACGTTCTAACCCTTCAGCTGCAGTCAGTTCTGCTAAAAAGCGAATTTTTTCTTCTTTAGTAAATTGGTCTGCAACATTGACAGATTCTAAACGTTGTTGGATCCAACGTTTTTCTTCTGTATTGGTAATATGCATATATTCAGCACCGATAGAACCGCAGTAAATACGTTTCAGTGCTTCATAGATATCACCGAGTTTCATGGTTTCTTTGCCGATAGCAAAAGAACCAACATTAAAGGTTTCTTCAAAATCTTCTTTGGTGAGATTATGGAAAGCAGGATCTAAATCTGGAACAGATTCTCTTTTCCATAAACCAAGCGGATCGAGATTAGCATTTTGGTGACCACGAAAACGAAACGCATTAATGAGCTGCAAAACTTTAACTTGTTTTGAGTCCATTGCAGGATCGCTTACCGAGGTATGATATCGAGTGGATTCTTTTGCGAGGCGTCTGAAGTAGTCGCGGGTTTGAGAATGCGACTGTTCTGCGCCTTGACTTACGGGTAGTTGTTGAAAGATTTCTCTCCAACTTTCGTCAACAGAGTTTGGGTCAGTTAGGTAATCTTCATAGATTTCTTCTATGTAAGACTGATTCTCTCCTGCTAGAAATGTGGAATCTAGCCAGTCCTTCATTGCGCCGTTCTGCATTATGATCCCTTAAGCTATACAGCTTTAGTTCGCCGTGGATAACTAGTACCGTTATTAAACGGTGTCGATTGCAAGGTTCTCTTATGACCCGCTATCTCGCAGGTTCTTAAAATATTGGAGTTTTTCACTCTCAAGGAACCTTTAAAAACTGTCTAACAGTGTTTAAAGGTGCCTCCAAAAACCGCTATCAAGACAAACTTATACAAATACACAGACTACTTATTGCAAACGTCTAACTTAATTTTTTCATTAACCGCCCTAACTATTTTAGGGCGGTTATTAATTTATGCACTATGTTTTAGCAACATTGATTTAATATGACCAATTGCTTTAGTCGGATTTAACCCTTTTGGACATACGCTGACACAGTTCATAATACCGTGACAACGGAATACACTAAACGCATCACTTAAATCATCAAGACGAGATTCTGTTTCAGTATCACGACTATCAATCAAGAAACGATACGCTGCTAACAGTCCAGCAGGTCCGATAAACTTATCTGGATTCCACCAGAATGACGGGCAAGATGTTGAACAACAAGCACAAAGAATACACTCATAAAGTCCGTCAAGTTTTTCACGTTGTTCTGGTGACTGTAGATTCTCACGAGCCGGAGGATTTTTGTCGTCGTTAATCACATATGGACGGATCTTCTCGTACTGCGTATAGAATTGAGTCATATCCACTATTAAATCACGAATAACCGGTAGACCTGGTAACGGTCTGATCACAATTTTCTTACTTCCTTTCTGTAAAGATGAAATAGGTGTGATACATGCCAAACCATTTTTACCATTCATGTTCACTCCATCGGAGCCACATACACCTTCACGGCAAGAACGACGGAATGATAATGTAGGATCTTTTTCCTTTAATTGAATTAATGCATCTAGCAACATCATGTCACGCCCTTCGGGTACTTCAAGCGTGTAATCTTGCATACGCGGCGCATTATCAACGTCGGGATTATAACGATAAATTGAAAATTCAAGTTTCATAATTCAGTCTCCGCAACTTCAATAACACCGCTAATTAATATGTACGCACTTTTGGAGGGAAAGCCTCACGCAGTTTCGGCTGCATATTGACTTTACGTCGTGTCATTGTTTCGGTTTGCGGTTGATATAATGTATGGCATAACCAGTTTTCATCATCACGATCAGGGAAATCGAAACGGCTATGTGCACCACGACTTTCCGTACGGAAATTAGCAGATACCGCTGTGGCATAAGCTGTTTCCATCAAGTTATCTAACTCTAAGCACTCAATACGCTGTGTATTAAATTCACTTGAATTATCATCGAGTCGGGCATTTTGCAGGCGTTCACGGATCACTTTCAGCTCTTCTAAGCCCTTCGCCATTGCATCCCCTTCACGGAAGACCGAGAAGTTATGTTGCATACAAGATTGTAATGCTTTACGGATCTCAACCGGATCTTCGCCTGAACGATTATTTTCCCAACGATGTAAGCGTGTTAATGCAGCTTCAACATCAGAATCGCTGGCATCACGCATCGTGCCCTGCTCCATCAAAGACTCTTTTAAGTGAACACCCGCAGAACGACCAAATACCACAAGGTCAAGCAGTGAGTTACCACCTAATCGGTTAGCACCATGGACAGATACACAAGCAATTTCACCCACAGCAAATAATCCTGGGATCACTTCATCTTCGCCTTTCTCATTCATGCGAATAGCTTGTCCGGTAACTTTAGTTGGGATCCCCCCCATCATATAGTGACAAGTAGGAATAACCGGAATAGGTTCTTTAACTGGGTCAACATGAGCAAAGGTACGAGAGAGATCAAGGATACCCGGTAGACGAGATTCCAGAACTTCTTTACCTAAGTGGTCGAGTTTCAGTTTGGCATGAGGTCCCCATGGTCCATCGCAACCACGGCCTTCACGGATTTCAATCATAATAGAACGTGCAACTACGTCACGACCTGCTAAGTCTTTAGCATTTGGTGCATAACGTTCCATAAAGCGTTCACCGTCTTTATTCAGTAGATAGCCACCTTCACCACGGCAACCTTCCGTCACTAACACCCCAGCCCCTGCGATACCTGTTGGGTGGAATTGCCACATTTCCATATCTTGTAAAGGCACACCCGCACGAACTGCCATACCAACACCATCACCCGTATTGATATGCGCATTAGTTGTTGATTGGTAAATACGCCCCGCACCACCTGTCGCTAAAATGGTGGCATTGGCTTTAAAATAAACAACTTCACCTGTTTCAATGCAAATAGCGGTACAACCAACAACATCACCGTCTTGGTTTTTAACTAAATCCAGCGAATACCATTCAGAAAAGATAGTGGTATGATTTTTTAAATTTTGTTGATACAAAGTATGTAATAGTGCATGGCCTGTACGGTCAGCAGCGGCAGCAGTACGGGCAGCTTGTTCACCACCAAAATTTTTCGACTGACCACCAAATGGGCGTTGGTATATCCGTCCATCATCAAGACGAGAGAAAGGAAGTCCCATATGTTCCAGCTCTAAAATAGCTTCTGGACCGGTTTTACACATATATTCGATAGCATCTTGGTCACCGATATAGTCGGAACCTTTAACAGTATCGTACATATGCCATTCCCAGTTATCCTCATGGGTATTGCCTAAAGCAACTGTAATACCACCTTGAGCGGAAACAGTATGAGAACGAGTAGGAAAAACTTTTGAGATTAGTGCACATGACAGACCCATTTGAGAAATCTGTAAAGCGGCGCGCATACCTGCACCACCAGCACCAATTACAACTGCGTCAAATTCTCTAACTGGCAGATTCATTACACACCCCACACCACAATTGTTCCATAAATAAGATAAACCAACAGCGCAACGACAATAATAAGTTGTAACGTCAAGCGTAATGCTATTGGCTTAATATAGTCCGTTAACACTTGCCACATTCCAATCCATGCATGAATTAGAATAGAAAGTAGCGTTAATAGGGTAAAAACTTTGGTTAGAGAGGAGCTAAAGAATCCACGCCAAACTTCATAGGTAATATCAGTTGTTGCAACAAAACCGACAAAATATAAAACATATAAGAAAATAATGATGGCAGTTGCACGTAGGAATAACCAATCCTGTATGCCTGTACGGCCTAAAGTAGAAGAATTACTTACCATACTAATACCCCCGCCAATATTGATAAAATAACGGTAATAATCATTGAAATTGCCGCAGAACGACGACCAACAACCAATGTTTCATCAATAAAGCCGAAGTCCATTAACATATGACGAATACCACCACAAATGTGGTATGCCAATGCTGTTAGGATGCCCCATAAAATAAACTTCGCGAAGAAGCCAGTCATGATATCAGCGGCTTGCTGAAAACCTTCGGGAGATGAGAGAGAGGTGCCAAGTAACCACAGTAAAATACCAACTGCGACTAACATGATAACCCCTGAGACACGATGCAAGATCGATGCGATAGCAGGGAGTGGAAACTGTATCGTCTGTAAATCCAGATTGACAGGTCTTTGTTTTTTCACAATTTATGCCCACACAGCTTTTATAATTTTTCCTTCCTCCGGACCTGGATGGAAATTAAGCAGCGAATGGGGTACAAAGGCACACTTTAAGTAAAATGTTAAATCCGTCTATTTTACAAAAATTGTGGATTCGTTACGCTGGTTCTCCATACAACAAAGGTTCCGGAGACCTGGGCGCAGTATAAGTGCTTCACAAACTTATTACAATTACCACACAACTTGTGTGCTAGACATTTGGTTCGAACAGTGAGAGGGATCACTTTTTCAAACATCCAATGTAATAATCGTTATCATTTTTGACACATGTACAACATTTTTCTTACATTTGGTGCATATTTTTAATGTTTATGTTTTTTTTGTGCGCAAACACGCTTCCAGAAATCGAAAACTTATGTAAAAGTGTAAGCAGAACACATTCTAAGTGCCTTGCATAAAAAAGCACCTAAAAAACATAACATCAAAAGCTCCTTAACAAAAGTGACACACTATAGACCTACGGTTTTACTCGTGTTAAGCCATAAAATAAAACTCGCTAGGTACTTTTTATCAACTATAGTTTCACTATCGAAGTGCATCTTTATGAAGATACCCTCGACTTTGTTAGGAGACATAATAAGCGCTAAGGAGATTATAAATGGCTGATAACAAAGCTAAGTTAACGATTGGTGAAACTTCTGTGGACTTGGACGTTCTCTCCCCTACACTCGGTTCCAAAGTCATTGATATTCGTACTCTCGGCTCCAAAGGTTATTACACCTATGATCCAGGCTTTACCTCAACGGCATCTTGTGAATCGAAAATTACCTATATCGACGGTAATAACGGGATTTTACTGCACCGCGGTTTCCCAATTGGGCAATTGGCTACTGAGTCAACCTACTTAGAAGTATGTTATATCCTGCTTTATGGCGAAGCACCGACCCAAGAGCAATACGATAAATTTAAAACAACCGTCACTCGCCATACCATGATCCATGAGCAAATCACCCGCCTGTTCCATGGTTTCCGTCGTGACTCACACCCGATGGCTGTACTTTGTGGTGTGACAGGAGCTTTAGCTGCCTTTTACCATGATGCGCTTGATGTCTCTAATCCAGTTCACCGTGATATCACAGCATATCGTTTACTGTCTAAGATGCCTACTGTAGCCGCAATGTGTTACAAGTACTCCATAGGACAACCTTTTGTTTATCCAAGAAACGATCTGTCTTATGCAGGTAACTTCCTACATATGATGTTTGCCACACCTTGTGAAGAGTATGTGGTTAACCCAGTTCTTGAACGTGCGATGGATAGGATCTTTATTCTTCATGCCGACCATGAACAAAATGCTTCAACATCTACTGTACGTACTGCAGGCTCTTCAGGTGCAAATCCATTTGCCTGTATTGCTGCGGGTATTGCTTCACTATGGGGACCTGCTCATGGTGGTGCTAACGAAGCTTGTTTACGTATGTTGGAAGAGATCAAAACCGTTGAACATATTCCTGAATTTATTAAACGCGCAAAAGACAAGAATGACTCTTTCCGTTTAATGGGCTTTGGTCACCGTGTATATAAAAACTACGATCCGCGTGCAACAGTCATGCGCGAAACTTGTCACGAAGTATTAAAAGAACTGAATCTCAATGACAGTTTACTTGAAGTGGCAATGGAATTAGAACGCATCGCCTTAAATGACCCGTATTTTATTGAGAAAAAACTCTATCCTAACGTCGATTTCTACTCAGGCATTATTCTAAAAGCGCTAGGTATTCCATCAAATATGTTTACGGTCATTTTCGCTATTGCACGTACTATCGGTTGGATTGCTCACTGGAATGAAATGCATGAAGATGGACTGAAAATTGCACGTCCTCGTCAGTTATATACTGGCTATAACGAGCGTAAATTCCATAGTGAACTTAAAAATAAATAAATCGATTTAAACACGATTTATTGACTGGCTAAGCCCCGTTTTTGCGGGGCTTAATGCTATTAGTATGGATCAATTTCTTAAATACTCTTGTGGTGTTTGCCCGGTCATTTTCTTAAAAAAAGTGATAAAGGCACTATCGCTGGCAAACCCTAATAATTGACTAATTTCTAAATAACGATGATGTGTGGCTAATAACTCTATCGCTTTCATTAATCGCCATTGCTGACGCCATTGTTGATAGCTTAATCCTGTTTCTTTATAAAATAATCGAGTAATGGTTTTTTCACTAGCACCAATATATTGCGCTAATTCTTGTAGTGGCGGAGGTAATTCATCGAAAGATAATTTTCTTAACCGTCTATCACTGGGCATTGATAAATGATTAGGTTGACGTTTAGCTTGCTGAATTTCATCTAAAAAAACAGCTAATAAATTTGCATACCGCCCTACTTCCCACTGGGTGTCAAAATCAGCAATAGCAATACGCTCTAATATCTCTCTAAGTAAAGGTGAAATAGTCAGTATTTCGCTTTCAGTTGGGAAACGATGATGAAATTTATCGGCAATATAAACTGAACGATAACCTACAGCCGCATACATCTCGACTCGGTGTTCCAGTTTTGGCGGGATCCAGGCAATTCTCATGGGTGGTAAAACAGATACACGAGAGGCTAAAGTAATTCTCATACAACCCGATTGAGTAAACAGTAACTGCCCCCTATCATGTGAGTGAAAACCTGAATCATGTTTTCCCATCTCTGCAGCAATACCCACAACTGATGCAAGGTGTTCTTCTGGCACAAAGTGGTCGTATTGATTAAGCCAAGCCATCACTTGTCCTATTTGGTAAATATTATGTCTTTATATATATAACAAGACAATTATTATCACTGTATTCTGTCATCAAAGTATCAAGCTTTAGGAAAACAAAGAATGAACAGAAAACTCTCTCTATGGTTAGCAATTGCGTTAATGATGTTTCCACAAATTGCAGAAACCATTTATAGCCCAGCACTTACTGATATTTCAAATGGTTTTAGAGTCAGTGCCAATGAAGCAGGGCAAACACTTTCGCTCTACTTTTTTGCTTTTGCACTCGGTGTCATTATATGGGGTCGTTTATGTGATGTCATTGGCCGGCGCCCAACAATGTTAGCAGGGTTATTTATTTATGCCATTGCTTGTATTGGTGTCTTTATGACCGATAATTTTTCTGTATTACTGATATTACGTATGCTTTCTGCTTTTGGTGCCGCAGTTGGCTCTGTAGGAACACAAACTATTATGCGTGATGTTTATAGTGGTGAAGAATTAGCCAAAGTATTTTCCGTTATGGGAGCGGCAATCGCATTAAGTCCGGCTATTGGTATGTTAAGTGGTTCTTTACTGGTGAGCTATGCAGGTTATCAAGGGGTATTTAGTGGTCTTGCTCTTCTCGCCGTCGTTTTATTGCTGTGGAGTACTATTGCATTACCAGAAAGTCGCCCTGCAACAATAAAAACCGCACCACTAGCGGAAACAGCGATAAAAATGCTGAAAGATAAGCAAATTGCCAAGACTATACTTTTAATTGCTTTTTTTAATATCAGTCTATTTGCTTATTACCAACTAGCACCTTTTATGTTTGATAATCAAGGTTATAGTGCAAGTACTTTTGGCTATAGTGGTATTGTATTAGCAATAGGTGTCGGTATTGGTTCTTACATTAATAAAGCATTATTAAGCCATCATTGGCAATGTGAGAAATTAGTATTACTTGCGAGTATTATTGCAGTAATTAGTGCTGTAGGTGTTTATTTATTGCGCAATCACATTAGTTTTATTATTCCAATGATGACAAGTGTCGTTGCCTATGGCATTGCTATTCCAAATATCTTAGCAACGGCTTTAGCGCAATATAAAGATCGCTTAGGCACAGCGGGTGCACTATTAGGTTTATTCTACTATTTACTTATTGGTGGTGGTTTAGCACTGGCTGGATGGGGACAAAGTTTAGCGATTACCTTGCTGATTTGTAGTATAGGTGCTTTGTTACTCTCTTTCTCTCGCCAAACAGCAAAATAATATATTTAAAAGAGCTTGTTATATTTATAAGAAGCTCTTTTTATTTTGTAACATTTCGAAAAAATCAAGAATAGAAAGATTAACTTGTCTACAGGACTAAGTGTTAATACTTAGCAAATTAAACAGACAATTCTTAATCTTTTTAAAATCCACAAAAAACGCCTTTATTATCACTTCTTAACTTTTAGTACTTTTTCCTGAGATTGCATTTTATATAATGATGAATTGAATATTAATAAAGTTAGATTGGCTTTTTCAGTGTTTATATCCATATATTTAACAAATGTTATGCCTTGACTTTATTTTCGCCAGTAATAATAAAATTGTTCGTTTTACTGTTTCATGGTAAAAAAAACTGTTTATCCATACATGGCTTAAGGAACTGGCGTGATAAAAAAAATATTAGATATTCTCCCTATTTTTGGGAAAAAAGACGTCGATATTACTGAACAATATCTTCAAGGCTCTCTTGTCCTACTGGCTATATTTGATGAAAGTTTACCTAAGCGTGCATTAGATTATGTACTTACAGGTACAAACCCTGAAATTCTATTTGAATTAAATAAACTAGATGCAGCGAAAGCCGCCGTTTATTTTCATCGTGCGGGAACATTAGAGTGGTGGTATGCCAGTAATGTTGATACAGGAAAGTACGGTAAGGTTATCACCCAAGGCCTTAATGCCCGCCATAAACTCTACTCAAAGGTTGGTGAAAGTTTTTCCTTAGAGCAAGTGGCCCGTTTTGCCAAAGTCATCGCTGCCGCATGTCAAGATATCAATATTAAAGTAACAACAACGCAAGTCCCCACTTGGGTTATCTACCTGTTAGTTGATGCGTTTTATACCACTTACGATAATGCACGTAACCTTAATTTAGAACATCGTAAACATTGGAGTATGGAGTTTATCGCCAATATGGTCGAAGCAGAGGCCAATATTGCCGGTGAAAACGCGTTATTTGCAATTTTTGATAGAAAAGATGTCTCTGAATATTATGCCGCTAATCTTAAGCGTATTTATGAACTGTGTGATTTAAAAGACTATCTACTTTCACATCAAGAATTTGTTAGAAAAGAATTAGTTGAAAAACTTTCAGCGAATGGCTTAGTCGAGCTAATAAATTATCTAAATAAAAATACGATATTACGCAATACTTTTGCAGATATTATTGTTTTACTTGCCACTAGCAGTTTAAGAACCGTCAAAAAAACGGCTGAACCTATTTTAAATACCTTACCTGCTGAAATCGTAAAAGAAAATTTAACCCATGTTTTAATGAATGGTACTCCCAAACAACGTACACAAGCCGCTGATTTATTCGCGCGCCAAGGTGAAAACCGTGATGTGCTGGCAGAAGCATTAAAACATGAAACCTCAAAAGCAGTTATCAAGAGCATTGAAAGTGCGCTACAACGTTTTTGTGTTGCTGATAATGCAAATACCGTTGAAGCCATTAAAGCGCCTGATTTTACTCCCTTAGAAGACACACCATTACCCGATAGTGCCCGCGATATTCTGGTCAATAACTTCAATGAAATGTTAGTAAAAGCAAAAGAAAATGCTGAACGTGAAATTGAAGAAAATAAAACGTCTAAACACTCTTATAATTGGGCACAACGCCATTATAAAGATCTCTCTAAAATTGATGAAAAACAGTGTCGCGCATTAGTGGATAAACTCAATAGCGGACAAGGCACTATTCAAGTCAATGAGATCCAAATAATTAAACACAAAAACCGTATTCCTAATTTACCTGAATACACCTTTTTCCATGCCGTGCGCGTGATCACCAATAACCGCCAACATGCGGATCACTTTTCCTCTCACTATTTTAATAGTGATATTCCTGAACGTTTATTGAGTGATATTGAATTACGACACGTTGAAAATGTATTAGAACGATGTCATTTCAAACGTGCAACGCGTATCACAGCGGCGCTGTGCTTAGAATCTTATCAAGATGGCTTACGTCGTTTCCGTAAACCAGAACAAGTTTGGCCTTTCTTCTCTCAACATACTGATTATATTGCAGAAGCGCTAAACTTAATGCCAAATCAAAGTGAACACCGCTATCGCCAATTTGAAACTTCACAAGGTATTGAAGTATTAAGCCGTTTTCCAACCATTCCTGCACAATTCGTTCCGCGTATCATGGAATTGGCTCTAGGTGAAAATAAAACACACCGAGTTTCAGCTCAGAAATTATTAGAAACCTTACCGAATATTCACTTAAGTGCACAAGAAGGCTTAACTTCAAGTAAACAAGAAATTCGAGTCACCGCGATTGAATGGTTAGCACGTTTAAATAACCCTGACTCATTACCTGCCCTTAATGCCTTACTGAAAAAAGAGAAACGCGAAGTAGTACGAGCCGCTCTGCTCACTGCGTTAGAACAATTAGGTGAGGATATTTCAAGCTATTTATCGCCAAAGACATTATTAGCAGAAGCTGAAAAAGGTCTCAAAGCCAAACCACCCGCAAGCCTTGCTTGGTTTAACTTCGAAGCGATCCCTACATTAACATGGGAAAACAAAAAAGCGGTTGATCCCGCGATTATTCGTTGGTGGATTATTCTAGCCGTCAAATTAAAAATGCCAGGGGGTAATGCGTTATTACAACGTTATATCAGCCTACTTTGCGTTGATAGCCAACATAAGCTTTCAAGCTTTATCCTGCACACTTTTGTCGCTCAAGATATTAAAGGACCAACACTTGAAGAAGCGATGGCTGAAGCGCAACAAAATGCCCCTTCTCGATTAACACAATACAAAGATTGGGCCAAACGTTATCCTGAATATTATGCTAAATATGAAACCTATACTTTAGAGCAAGTCGTCGAAGAAATTAAAAACGAGGTATTACGTCGTTATTTAGGTTCGGCAATCAGCGATAAAGGAATGCTCGCGCTTATTTGTGGAATTGAGGGGCATATTGCAGTATCAGTATTACGTAACTATATGCGTGATCACTATCAGCGTCGTGCGCAAATCGAAGCGATGATTGATGCGGTAGCTTCAAGTAATGATCCTATTATCATTCAACTTCTGCTTTCATTATCACGTCGTTATCGCACAGCATCTGTGCAGGAAAAAGCGCGTAATTTAGTTACGCAAATAGCTGAACGCAATGGTTGGAGTGCTGATGAATTAGCCGATAGAACCATTCCAACCGCCGGCTTTGATGATTCAGGAACATTAGTACTGGAATATGGTGAGCGTACTTTCACCGCCAAAATGGATGCAAAACAAAAAATTGTCCTGTTTAATCCTGAAGGTAAGGAAGTTAAGTCATTACCTGCAGCACGCAAAAATGACGATCCAGAGCTGATTAAAGAAGCGAAAAAACTTTTCACTTCAAGTAAAAAAGAACTTAAACAAGTTATTGAATTACAAAGTGTGCGTTTATATGAAGCGATGTGCGCGCAACGCCAATGGCTAAGCGCTGATTGGCAAGAGTATATTTTAGCTCACCCTATTATGCATAAATTGATTGAACAATTAGTTTGGCAAGAAGTAAAAGAGGGTGAAGTTATCAATACCTTCCGCCCTTCTGATGATGGTGCTTTACTTAACCTTGAAGATGACGAAGTCACCTTACAAAATGATTCTTTGATTCAATTAGCTCACGCCGCCCTAGTTAATGAAGATGAGCGTAAAGCCTGGATTGCACACTTCAAAGATTACAAAGTGAAATTCTTATTTTCACAAATGGAACATAAGATCCCTGATTTAGATCTGACACAAACAGAAGTTGAAGACCGAAAAGGTTGGATCACAGACACCTTCACCTTACGGGGTATTTTAACCAAAATGGGCTATCAGCGAGGCCCTGCTGAAGATGGAGGCTCGTTCTCTCACTATTACAAATTCTTCTCTAGCTTAAACTACTACGTCAATATCGGTTTTAGTGGTAGCTATGTACCAGAAGAAAATATTCCAGCGGTTTTATTCGATTTAAGTTTTGAGAAGGATCAGCAAAATTACTGGGATCGCAATAATATTGAGTTAAAGCAAGTACCACCGATTTTATTAGCAGAAAGCTACGCGGATTATCTAAAAGTCGCTGAAGCTTGTGCAGGATTTGATCCTGAATGGGAAAAGAAAACACCTTGGTAAAATTTAGGGATAATTAGGAAAGAATATGGCTAAAAAAGCACCCAAAGAACAACAAGCAATTAGGGAAAGTGCCGAGGTTCGATTTGCTGAAGAATTAGAACGCTTAACAAAAGCGGATGCTAATAATCCGAAGCCCCAAGGATGGCTTCGCTCTCCTCGAGCTGTGCGCCAATTTATTTTAGGTGATGATACTTTAGGTATCACACCTAAGTTTTTCGGTGATGATGCCTTAGTTGATCGTGCAATTGTTACATTATTAGGCAAACAGGGCTTAATGCTGGTTGGTGAGCCAGGTACAGCAAAATCAATGCTCTCAGAACTTTTTGCGGCTGCTATCAGTGGTGATTCAGGATTAACCATCCAAGGTACTGCAGGGACGACAGAAGATCATATCAAATACTCATGGAACTATGCGTTACTATTAGCAGAAGGCCCAACAGAACGAGCATTAGTCGGCTCACCGATTTATCAAGGCATGTTACAAGGTAAAATTGTTCGTTTTGAAGAGATAACTCGCTGCCCTCCTGAAATTCAAGATGTGCTGGTTTCTTTAATGTCCGAAAAACAGTTAATGATCCCTGAAATGGGCGACGGTGCGCGTATTAGTGCAAAACCCGGATTTAACTTGATTGGTACCGCAAACTTGCGTGACCGAGGTGTACATGAGATGTCTGCCGCATTAAAGCGACGTTTTAATTTTGAAACAGTAAAACCTATTCGTGATCCAGCTTTTGAAATCAGTTTGATCCAATCACAGCTTGAAAATGAGTTAGGTGCTTTAGCGACAGAAATCACCGTCCCTATGGATGTGGTGGAATTACTGGTTACCACATTCCAAGAATTACGTTCAGGTAATACGCAAGATGGTGGCAATATCAAAACACCTGATGCGGTTATGTCAACAGCAGAAGCCGTAAATATCGCTTATGCTTGTGCGTTAGAAGCGCATTATTTAGGTGATGGCGTGATGAATGCCGGTGCGATTGCACGTCAATTAATCGGCGTTGTATTAAAAGATAATCCTGATGATATTAAGCGTATTCGTTATTACATGGACAACGTCGCCAGAGAAAGGGCCAGAAATAGTAAAGAGTGGAAAGCGTTCTTTGATGCATCAAAAGACTTTTGGCAATAAAACGTAAAGAGCCACAGCGAGGCATTAAAGTCTATTTATTTATCTATTAAAGGCAGAGTTAACTTACTCTGCTTTTTCACCCAAAAAAGGGATCAACACGGTGACGCTACCTTCAATATCTTTACCAACAAGAATTGACCAAGCCCGACTGAAATGGACGTCGTTACAGCAACAACATCTCTATTTTGCCCCTGTACGCCACCATAGCCCAGCTTGTGCTTATGCAGTTTTATCATTAATTGATTCTGTAAAACCTGATTATATCTTAATTGAAGGTCCGGATACCTTTAATTCGCTTATTCCTAGCCTAACGGATAAAGATACTCTCCCTCCTGTTGCTATTATGGGGCAAGCCGAATATTGTCATCATGATAGTGGCCTAGAAGAGCGTGAAAAATCGCTACACTCTGCCTATTTCCCATTTTGTGAATATTCCCCTGAGTGGCAAGCTTTGCGAGGTGGTTTACGCATCAATGCAACAACACGTTTTATCGATTTACCCTGGGCTGCTCAAGTCAATAACGAAGAGTATAGCGATCTACAAAGCCGTAGCTTACAAAAAGAACGTTATTTAGCCCATAGCCAATTTATTGCACAATTAGCTAAACAATGTCATTGCCGTGATCATGATGATGTTTGGGAGCATCTTTTTGAGTTACGCAGTATTGAGGCATTAGCAGATTGGCAAACTCTGTTTTATGACATTTTTATTTGGTGTGCACTTGCACGCCTTGACTATGAACCTGAAGTACTTGCATCTGAAGGCTCTTCACAACGTGAAGCACATATGCTCACTCATATTAAAACCATCAAACAGCACGAGCCTAATGCCAAAATATTAATCGTCACAGGGGGAGCCCACACCCTTGCGCTAATCGAAGGCTTAGCTTCTTCACAACCCCACTCTTTCGCTATTTCTAGCTCAGAACACAAGCACTTTACTAAAATGCAAAAAATGGGCGAAAAAGAGCAAGCTTGGCTTATTCGCTATAGCTTTGACAGATTAGATGCACTTAATGGCTATGCATCTGGTATGCCATCTCCGGCTTTTTACCAACAAGCTTGGCAAAGCTTAATGCAACAACATCATGATAAATTAGAAAACAATGAGGCGGCAAAACAGCCAACGCAAGTTTATCGCAATAAAATGGGCATCGCCTTTTTAAGCTCAGTGGCTCAGACTATCAGAGAACAACAATTTGATAATCCACCCAGTTATTTAACCGTAAAACTAGCAGCCGAGCAGAGTTTACGCCTCGCTTTACTAAGAGAGCACACTGGTATGGGGCGTTATGATTTGCTTGATGGGTTACAAAGCGCCTTTATTAAAGGCAGTTTAGATGACAGTCAAAACGAATTATGGGACGAAATCAAAACCTGTTTTTCAGGTTATCTATTAGGACAAATTCCATTAGGTACAGCAACGCCCCCTTTAGTCAATGAAACCTATGAACGCGCCAAAGCATTTCACTTTAAACTTGATGATACATTAGCAAAAACTACAAAATGTGATGTTTATCGCAACCCCCAACATCGCTTAAGAAGTCGTTTTTTACATTTATTGGCATTTTTAGAAATCCATTTTGCCCACCGTGTCAATGGACCTGATTTTCTTTCTGGTCACCAGTTAGATCTATTATTTGAAGAATGGCAATATGCATGGACCCCCAATGTTGAAGGTGAACTGATCTCATTATCAGAAAAAGGCTCTCAACTTGAAACTATCGCCTTAAATAAACTGTTAGCAATGGAAAAACAGCTTGCAGAACAAGGACAAAGCCGTTCAAGCCAAAGTGCGGTCACTTTGTTAATTCAAGCGGCATTAATTGGGCTCCACCAGCGTATCCCTACGCTATTTAAACTGCTAGATAGCTATATTCAGCAAGATTTTCGCCTTGAGTCATTAACACAATGTGGACATAAATTGATCCATTTATGGCGAGGTCGTCAATATCTTGATATTACCGATGAGCTGACATTGGAAAATAGGCTACATCAAGTGATCCCTCAAGCCTTCTTTTGCTTAGAGCAATTGGCTCAAGGTGATGAGCAACAACAAGAAAGCAATCTGCAAGCCCTACTCTCTTTACGTGAACTCATTGAGTTTATGCCATCACTGGATCATCAATATGATTATAAAAGTGATTTTTATCAGCAACTTAATCGCCTTGATGGACAATTAGATACCGTTCCTTTATTAAAAGGTGCGGTAGATGCATTACGTTATCTAGGTTCGTATATTGACGAAAAGACCTTAGCGGCCGTGCTAAATGCGACCTTTAGTACAGGCAGCGCTCCCGAACATGCCATTGGTTATTTTGTCGGTATAATGCGCACTGCACCAGAGCTAGTCATTCGCCTGCCGTTGTTAGTCAATCACTTAAATAGCTTATTACAGCAATGGGATGAAGAACGCTTTATTCAGATTTTACCTGATCTGCGTTTTGCCTTTAGCCAACTTAATCCCAAACAAAATGCAGAGCTTGCACAATATATTGCTAATGATATTGGTTTAGATACGCAAGCCTTATCACTATGGCAATCAGAATTTAGTGCCAAGCAAATGCTTGAAGCCACTAAACTCAATCAAAAATTGCAACAGCGCATTAAGACACAAGGCATGATTTCTTGGTTTGAGGCGAAGAAAACAGAGAAAGGAGACCATACTCATGGAGAAGCATGATGATGATATGCCTAAAGATAAAATACAACAAGCCAAACGTTGGCGCTTGATTTTAGGCCAATACGCTGATGATGCTTTAGGGCAAGCCACGTTTAATGCTGATGATCTTAAAATTGAACGTACACTCGATTTTCTTTATCGCCGTGAATATCAGCGCCGAGGATTACGTCAAGAGCGCGGTCGCCATGGCTCTCTCGATGCATCGCAACTTACTGCCGTAAACTGGCTAAATCAAGCTCGCAAACTTTTTCCCAATAGCACATTTGAACGTATGCAATCACAAGCGATTGAACGTTATCAAATCAGTAGCTTTCTTAAAGATCCCAATACGCTAAAAGCCATGGAGCCGACTAAAGCGTTAGCTAAAACACTATTAAGCTTACGCGGACGAATGAGCGAAGAAACGCGAGATGCAGTAAAAACCATTATTCGTAAAGTGGTTGAAGATATTTTGCGTCAAATTCGTAATAACTTTCGCCAATCATTAACCGGTCGTCGTAATCGCTTTAGACGCTCGTTAGTACCAAATAGTCGTAACTTTGATTGGCGTGCCACTATTGCCGCCAATTTAAAACATTACGATACCCAAAATCGTCGTTTATTGATTGAAACTCCTTACTTTAATTCACGAATGCAACAGCATTTTCCATGGGATGTCATTCTCTGTGTTGACCAAAGTGCATCAATGTCTAGTTCCATTATGTATGCAGCTGTGTGTGCGAGTATTTTAGCTTCATTACCTGCTGTTAATGTCTCCTTAATCGTGTTTGATACTCAAGTTGTCGATTTATCACACTTAGCCGACGATCCCGTTGAAGTGTTAATGACAGTCCAATTGGGAGGAGGTACGGATATTGCTAGTGCCATGCAATATTGCGAAAGCTTAGTTAACAACCCTAAGCGTACTGTTATTTCGCTTATCAGTGACTTTGAAGAAGGGGGATCATTAACCCGATTATTAGATTGCACACAACGTCTCAATAGCCAACAAGTTAAATTATTAGGACTGGCAGCACTAGATGATGAGGCTCAACCGGTTTATGACTCAACTATCGCACAAAAACTCGCCGATAGAGGTATGCAAGTTGCAGCTTTAACCCCAGAACATTTCGCACAGTGGCTAGCAGAGGTAATGCAATGAGTTGGCAGACCGTTTATTTTCATTATGATGAAGATGCGCTTACCGTCTTTGCTAATGCCGGATTATTAAGACGCGCAAGAAAAGATGTTGATAACGAAAAAGTCTCTGTTACTGATGCAAATACAGGGCAATTTAGCAGTGATGGGCAAAAAGTCGTTTTACATGAAGCAGGCATTCAGCAAGCCAGTTGTGATTGTTCCGCAGCAGGTTGTTGCAAACATATTTTAGCCGCTATTTTATGGTTACAAGCCAACAACAATTCGACTGATGATATTAATACTGATAATCCCATTGAAACATCAGCAGAAAAAATTATAGCGCCTGTTGAAACACCGCCTTTATTACCCTCTTTATTTACGCTTGATCCCGAGTTACTCATCAAAAAAGCAGGTAAACCCGCCTGTCGGACTGCGATTAACTTAATTGAACAATGGGAAGATAAAACTTTAGTTCTAGAAGACACAGGAACCCAGCTAAAAATCCAACTCCCTGATGTTGATGAACCGGTCATTTTCTTACAAGCAAGTGGTTACGATGGCATGTTATCCCCTTTTTCTAGCTCTCAGAAAAAAGCTTTTCATCTTGCTATTGTCGCGAAAATATTTGAGCAAAATACACAGCCTTGGACGTGGCCTGAAGATTTAATTCCCTTAAAATCTTCAAAACGCCCACTAAATGATGAAGAAATTGCCCTTATTAATACTATTGAACAATTTATTGATGATCTATTACGTCAAGGGCTATCACACATTAGTTTAAGTAGCGCAACGCAATTACATTTACTTAATATGTCTGCTCGTGCCGAGGGTTTACCTCGTTTAGCCTCTTATTTACGAACATTAAGTACTCAAGTCAAGCGGTTAGCAGAAAGACATTTCACTATGGATGAAAGCAATGTCTTACGTCTATTAGCTCATATCTCAGCCTATCTTTTCCAGCTATCTTATGCGACACCTGAACAATTAAAAACATTACGAGGACAACTTCGCCGTCAATATGATGATAAAAAAACCAGTCTCGCGCTTATTCCTATTGATGCACATTGGTGGACAGCACAAAGTGGCGCATTAGGCACAACTTTTATTTTCTGGGATAAAGAAGCAAAACAATTTTTACAAGCGACACAAGCTCGCCCTAATCAACTTGATACCCTATTTAATCGCTATAGTGTTTGGCATAGTTTATCGTTATGGAAACAAACTGCAGATAAGCTCATGCGCCGACCTTTCTTATTACAAGCGCCTCGTATTTCTGATGAAGGGAAACTAGCTACTATTGGCGATAGCTTTGCGCAAAATCAAACCGATTTTCTTGATGTCACAGATTATCATCAACTACAAACAGAATTAGGTATTCATAACTGGCAAGATTTACCCAATTATTTTACGGATCAACCAGAAGGATTTCTTTCCCCTCTGGTTTTACATATCAAAAGCTATAATCCCTTAATTTGGCATGAAGTAGAGCAGTGTGTTATTTGGGAAGTGGTAGATAATAATGGAAATTCGGCCTTTTTGCGCCTTTATTGGGAAGGCGAAACGCAAAATAATTTAGAAGAATTACGTTTTCTCACTAAACGAGAATTAGAAATCGTTGCGATCACCGTGCAACCTGTTCGACGTGATTTCAATATCGATTTATTACCCACCACCATTTGGATCAAAACAGAGCAAGGCATTGAAATGTTTTATCTCGATTTTGACCAATTTCCACGTAAGAAAAAACAGTCTGGTTTTATTAGTCATATTCAAGAATATATGGCTAAACGTAAGCGACAAACGGCAATGCATCACAGTGAACCTACCCTTGCACAAAAATTTTGTCGCCCCATTTTATCCGTATTGGAAGCCCAAGCATGTACAGGGCGAGAACAACTTTCTGCAATGCAAAAAGAGCAATTAGAGAGAAGCAAACAAATTGCTGACGATTTAGGTATGACATTAATAGCTAACCAATTAACTCGTTATCTCGCTTTAACTGCTCGTGACTCTCAAGCTTTATTACAGTTAATTTGGCTATGTGATAATCTGCAACAATTACAAAGCCCGCTACCCATTCAACTTAATGAATAAATTTCAAGGTTGTTGTTAAATAAAAAGCTATCTCACTTAGTTAATAAGAGAGATAGCTTATAGAATAGCAATAACTGGGTTTAGGCAGGATTATCAATATCGACAAAAGTAACATCTAAATGGTGAGTTTGTGCTAACCATTCACCTAATGCTTTAATACCATAACGCTCGGTAGCATGATGCCCAGCAGCGAAAAAATGCACGCCCATTTCTCTTGCTATATGAATCGTCTGCTCTGAGACTTCTCCTGTTACAAATGCATCAACACCTTGCTCTGCCGCCTGTTGAATAAATCCTTGTCCTCCACCAGTACACCAAGCAATATGGCGAATAACATCTGGTGCATTGTCACCACAGTGAAGCACATTACGCTGTAAGGCTTTTTCGAGTCGTGTTTTTAATTCATTGGCTGTGACAGGTAGATCAAAAATCCCTTTCGGCACTAAAGGCTCGATCTCACCCTCAACTTTTACGCCCATTTTTAACGCTAATTGAGCGTTGTTACCTAAAATAGGATGGGCATCTAAAGGTAAGTGATAACCATATAGATTGAGATCATTACATAGTAGGGTTTTTAAGCGATTGCGTTTCATTGAACGGATAACAACTGGCTCATTCTTCCAAAAATAACCATGGTGAACTAATACAGCATCTGCATTTAAACGTACCGCTTCATCAAGTAAAGCTTGGCAAGCCGTTACTCCTGTCACTATTTTTTGAATATGAGGGCGCCCTTCTACTTGAAGACCATTAGGTGCGTAGTCGTGAAAATTCTCAATACTTAGCTTTTCATTAATAATTAATTCTAGATCAGTATTTTTCATATCCTGTTTCTCCTTGTTATCACGGCGCCACAGTGCATAGTGTACATATGTGTTGACATCCTCCACGCCCTAAAGGACGTGGATCCCTACTGCGTTCAGACTGATGTCTGAATCACCTCGGTGGGTTCCTGATTCGACGGGCGGTCTGACTGCACCCTCCCTCCACAGGCAAGCACGGCATGTCCTGCCGCTAAAATGTTACGTGCCCCGTTGATATCAGCATTCGCTGTATATCCACATTCAAGGCACTCGAATTGACTTTGTGACTGGCGGTTTTCCTTTGCTGTATGACCACAGCAAGCGCACTTCTGACTGGTGTAGGCAGGGGGTATTGCCAGTACCTGACCTCCTCGCCAGAGCTGCTTGTACTCAAGCTGACGGCGCATTTCATACCAGCCCTGCTCCAGTATTGAGCGGTTTAAACCAGATTTAGCTTTTACGTTCCGTCCAT
>NZ_CAWPCB010000051.1:0-5910 GCF_963886535.1 Proteus sp. G2675 | reverse complement strand
TTTCGCTTTTCAGTTTATCAAATTGTTCTAATGCCGCCTCATTCTCTTTATTTTCAAATAATGCAATTGCTAACTGTAATCGAGCAAATATTAATTTAGGATTTTTAGACACCAAACTTCTATATAATGATATTGACTTATCTAATTGTTTATTCTTACGAGCAATAATAGCATTACCCCATATTAACAATTCATCATCTTCTTGCTTTTTTTGTTTTTCATAAATAGAAAGTAATAATCCAACACCTTCTACATCATTTCTTATTAATGCAGGAATAAATAATCGTAATAACAGAGTAGGATCCTCAACCAATTGAGCCTCAGTTATCAAATTGTTACTTTTTTTATTATAATCGTCATTCGCAATACTATGAAAACTCAGAAACAGAATAAATAATAGACAAAATCTGAATTTACAATTCAATATAAAATTCATAAATAAAGAAATAAACCCAATGAGTTATAACATTAAAGAAAGAAATGCTATATGATAAAATTCACAAAGTAAATATTCTTATATTAATTAAATCTTATAATCTTTTAACAATGATATTAGTTGTTTTTTAATTTTATTAAAATTATTTGGTTTGAACAAAAAAAACAATTATTTAACTTAAGAAAGGATATAATAACCCAATCATTTGATTAAATAATCAATATCAGCACTAAGCAATATACTTTATATCAGATATTTTTGTATTAATCTCAGCCCACACTGTAATTAACTAAAATTTTAAAAATTATAATATGATTATAATTCAATAGAAATTTTTACTAATTTTCTTAAATTTTTAGCTATATATTATAATTAAATTCGCAATAATATTAGTAAAAAAACTGATATTCATAAAAAAAACCCGTATAAATACGGGCTAAATTTTAATAAACGTAATGTTAAGATTTTCAAATGAAAACCTGATGAACAAAATATTAATACAATACATTAAAGACATAATCAATAATAAAAAATGACATTCAAGAATTTCATTTTATTTTTAATATTAAAGTTAATTTTTTATTATAATTATATACCCAAAATAGAAATAACCAGTATAAATATCTCTCAACAAAGCAGAACTAAATGATAATAGAAATCAATATCATTTGCGGGTGTTTTATCATTTGATAAATAGTAAAAAAAAAGCAAGGTGATCAATAAATAAGCAAAAATTTTTATTAATTATATAATCTATAATTTCATTATTAACACAATATTGAAATATCGAATAAATAACCACCACACAAAAAACAATACAACCACTTGAAAAAAAACAAAAAAAACACACCACCACCCTCATAAGATGAAATAAACAATATAAAAACCGTATTTTTTATAGCTAAAAAATTTTTTTTATTTAAACTAAATTAATCTTATAACTTTTTGCTCTATCCAGTTTAGTTGCAAGATATTTATAATCGGGACAATATCATGAATACATTGAATTACATCATCAGTAAAAAAATAAAACAAAAAAGAAAAGAACTAAAATTAACCGGCATACAAATGGGATACTTACTTGGAATAAGTCAACAACATTTTTCTCGATTAGAAAATGGTCACATTAAATTCACCGTAGAGCATATATTTGCTATCGCCTCAATATTAGAAGTTAAACCCGAAAGTTTATTACCAACCCACAATATAGCCAAAGCTGAGGCAATTTCATGGGCAAAAACAGTATTATCAGCCGAGACGACTTTACGATGAAATAAAATAGACTAACTATTTATTACATATTAAATAAATAATATATCAATACACACCCATTTATAGTTACACAGAATAAAAACTTAGTACTACTTAAATATTTTATATCATTCACATTTTTGACTAAAAATAATGTGAACCATTGAGGACATAAAAGGGGATACGTTGCTCTACATGATGTTGCCGATGAGCATCACGTATCCGTTCACTCACAAAAATCTGTTTTCCCCGAAAACGTATCCCCGTATTACGCTTGGCCCAATCAATATGGTCATCCTGATAAGACGCATTCACAAACTGACTTGTTGCACAGACTAAAGGCAAGCTATATGGAGTCTCTACACTCCCCTCCCGCAATAACAATTCCATTGATTTTCCTCGGGTAAAAGGCAAATAGTCCGTATTAAAGACCAGTGTTCCATCTTCACTGTACAGTGATAACCCCCAACGTCTCTTCGGGGTCAAAACCATTCCTGAAACGAAAACACACACATAAATGTCTGTTTGGGCTGAACTGTATAATTGCTTTTTATGCGCTAAATAGCTCACTTCCGCTTGAGGGTTGGTGGCATGATAAAACACAACACACTTATCTAAATGCGGTAATGTTGTTGGCAAAGACCAATAGCGCCCGCCTTCAAGGTGGATTTTTTGTCGAGACACACAATAAGTCATTTGTGTATTACGTGTAATCGCACTTCGAAATCCCTGAAAGGCTCCATACCACTCCACACCATACGTTGGTTTTGTACTATCCGGTAACGGGATACCATAAATATCGACCACCATATTGGCTCTTTTGGCCATCTGTGGGTCTTGAACCTGAACATTGTCATAAACATACTCATAACGTAATACAGGCCCTTCCATTCGGATATGCGTTATTCCCTGAAAATACGCATAATCATTCACCGCCATATACACAGAAGCCACTCTCGGGATGGCGAACGCCTCATACCCCATGGCTTCATGAATGACTTTGCTCCGTGTTTTTTTCGGTTGTCGATAATGGGGCCAATCTTCTGGCCCTATCTGATAAGAGGTTAAATAACAGAGAATTTGCGTATCACGCGTTAAACGGTAAGGTTTACCGCCTTCAACAGGAAAAATTTCAAGACCATACATAAATCAATTCCCTAGATAACCGATTTTCATCACAAGGCGTTTTTTCTCATCTTTGACGACCAATTGATTATTGGTGATATTTAATGCCCCATTACCACCCGTAAAGCGGAAAATATTGTTTTTGGCATCCAATAAAAAGCCATTCCCTTTATCAAATCCCGATGATTTAAAATAATTGAGTACTACTAGTTTCTGTATCCACGCTTTATCCATTAAGGCTTCATGAATAACCACCTGTCCATTCTTCACGACAAACGGTGTCACCACTTTGCCGTTTAATGACGATATCACTGCAAAGTTTTGGGCATTAACCAGAAATTGACTATTTCCTTGCGCATTGAATCCTAAGCCAATGCCAGTAATGACTTTATTCCCTTTGCTATCTTGTTGGACTTTCATTGTCCATGATGCCGAAATTTTGCCATTTATGTCTGTGACCACTTTCGAAGTTTGTTCGATTTTAGCTGAACTTGTACCCACTTGGCTTTCTAAGCGAGTCACTTGCTGGGCGGTCGAGGTCACCTTACCTGAAACCTCGGTCACTTTAGTTTCAAGTTGGTTTACCGCATTCGCCGTTGCATTGGCTTTCTGTTCGCTGGATTTAGGTACTTCATTCGCCACAAATCCTTTCGGTGCCATCGATTGCTTGTTGTTGGTGTAAGTGCTGGTGATAATTTGATGGTTAACACTTTTATGCTTAGTGAGTTGGTATTTGGCGCCTCCTCGCAAATAGATATATTCCACAGAACCATTTATTAATTGAGCGGGTCCCATCACAGGAGATTGATTTGTCCATCGCCAATCAAAATTATCAATGATGCGGTTTTCAGACTGGGTTCCCCATCCAGAACCACTGACTTGCCATTCCACAATCATGGCAAAACCTTTGGTGCTGTGCGTCGCATAGCTGGGTTTATTGTCTGAATATTGCCCTAAGGTTCTAAAAACCTTAAACGCGTAACGACGAGAGGTCACTAAAGGCAAAATAACCGGATAATAGGTGTTTTCATTGAGTTTTGATAAATCTAAATCCACCACCACAGATCCCGTTAAATCGGATTTCACTTTATCTAATTTGCTGGATAACGTTTGTACCTGAGAGGTTGCGGACGTCACTTTGCCATCAATATTCGACACTCGAGTACTTAACGTATTTACCACACTGCTATCAGCTTTCCCCTTAAGATTTGAATTGAGCGTTGAAATCTCTTTCGATTGTGCTTGCTGTTTCGAGGTAAGGGTTTCTAATGATTTATTAATCGCGGAAACATTCCCATTCATCCGTGTTTCCAATGATTGTCTGGCTTTCGCTTCTGCTTGGTCGCCTGTAACACGTGCTTGTTTCTCAGAGGAAATGAGCCCTGCGGTAACTTTAGATAAATCATTACCGGTATAATCACCACGAAGTTGTGTAGCTAAGAATTGGCGCTGTTGTGCCTCCGCTTTATCAGCTTCAGCGCGAGCTTGTTGTTCTTGGTTAATTACCGCTCCTCGTGCAACTTGCTCCGCTAAAATCGCATCATGGTTCGCTTTCACTTGCGTGTTTAACTCAACAACAGCTGATTGGTCAGCTTTGCTGTTAATTTCACCCAATAGATCTTGTGCGAGTTGATCTCGGCTGATTTGACCCGCTAATTCCTCAAGAATTAAATCGGTTTGAGAAGAGCAAGTACCTGAAGCTTCCACAAAAGGTGATTTACCATAGCTGTTGATTGTTCGAACATAAAAATAATACGTATGCCCTGCTTGTAAATTCTCTTGCGTCCAGAAATTCCCTTGGCCAACTTTATTTGTTTTGGTGATCACTTCATTTTCAGAAAGATCAGCGAGCTTTTCCTCACTAAACCAAAATTCAAAGGTATAACCAAAGACAGCGCTATCGCCTTGTTTCGGTGCAATGGTCAGATTAAATAAGCCAGAGGTAACATCAATATGCTCAGGAGGCGGTGGTGCTTGAATAGCAAAATCACTGATAGCGGGTGCCGACATCGCGCCAGCCACATTTGTCGCCCTAACTTCAACACGATAAGTGCCTCGCGCTAATCCGTTAATATCAACACGCTCAGCCGGTACCTGAATAGATTGAATAACATTGCCTTCTTGAAGAATAGTAACGGTGTTATAGCGCACATCAGACGCCACATTCTGCCAAGAAAGCGTACCTTGCACGATGTCACTGACTGCAAGTGGAACAAAGGTAAGATTAATCGGTGAAGCAACACCACCAGCGGGTAAACTCACAAATGGCGGACGCTCAAACGGTTTGCCAACCACATCTTCATATAAATAGGCACCATCCTCTTCCAACGTTAAAGCCACACCGTCTAATGCATGGAAAGACCATTCGGCAATACGGAATTCCAGTCCACTAATTCCCAAAGAAGGTAATTCTAAAAGCACAACTTCACCAGGACGATAAGCATAGCCGTCTAAGTTCATGGTCAATTGAACTCGTCTTCCTGCTTTCTTTTTACGAAGATATTGACGAGCTAATCGTTGGGCTTGATAAGGGCTGGTGACAAAACGATAGTCGATATTCTCTCGAATTTCTAAGCCATCCTCTTTCACCCATTCGTCCACAATCACAGGCGTGAAGTCGGTTTTTGTGTACAACTGTTCGGCATCAATAAACGTGCCATACACCGCATTGGTCGCGTCTTTTAAGCCTGTTTCAGGGGTACACGTAACGGTGCCAATCAATTGTGATTCAGTAATGGTTTTTACTGCAGGCCCATAATAAGCACCGATTTGAATACCGTGTTTTCCTGCGGTGAATGTCGGTTCCGCGTTAATACATTTGTGCATCGCTTCCAAGACACTGGATGGACTCTCATTTAAGTCATAGGCACCATTAAGGGTATATCGCGACTCAAATCCGCCTTCTGGCAGACTCACTTTTTCATCACATAAATCGGCTGCCTGTTTAAAGCTGTCAAAATCAATATCTGTATCAGGTACTTTTAAATAATGGCGGTAATAATCTAAAACCACTAAGGCCCCATTATTACTCCATGCAGTTTGCCCAGTGCGAGGATCAAACAGATGTTTTCCCCAAACTTCACATTTCACATTGGGTA
>NZ_CAWPCB010000050.1:0-95000 GCF_963886535.1 Proteus sp. G2675 | reverse complement strand
TAACGTCAATTGACAAGGGTATTAACCTTATCACCTTCCTCCCCGCTGAAAGTACTTTACAACCCTAAGGCCTTCTTCATACACGCGGCATGGCTGCATCAGGCTTGCGCCCATTGTGCAATATTCCCCACTGCTGCCTCCCGTAGGAGTCTGGGCCGTGTCTCAGTCCCAGTGTGGCTGATCATCCTCTCAGACCAGCTAGAGATCGTCGCCTAGGTGAGCCTTTACCCCACCTACTAGCTAATCCCATATGGGTTCATCCGATAGTGCAAGGTCCGAAGAGCCCCTGCTTTGGTCCGTAGACATTATGCGGTATTAGCCACCGTTTCCAGTAGTTATCCCCCTCTATCGGGCAGATCCCCATACATTACTCACCCGTCCGCCGCTCGTCAGCAAGAAAGCAAGCTTTCTCCTGTTACCGCTCGACTTGCATGTGTTAGGCCTGCCGCCAGCGTTCAATCTGAGCCATGATCAAACTCTTCAATTAAAAGTGTTTGATGCTCAAAGAAATCGAAAACTTAGCTTATTCATTATATGAATTAACTTGTTAGTCACTCTTCAAGACTTGATACATCTAATTTTTTAGAAGATATCGTCTCTGCGAGTGCCCACACAGATTGTCTGATAATTTGTTAAAGAGCAGTGCAACTGTCGCTGCCGTTTCCGGTCTTCCGCGTTGTTGCAAGGAGGTGCATTCTACATCTTCCTCATTCAGTGTCAAGCGCTAATTTATTAGGCTTTTCACTTTTTATTTTGTTCTCTCAGCCGGTTCGCTTAGCGCCCTGTGCCGTGACAACGAGGACGCATTATAGGGAGTTTTCTGAGGCTGGCAATAGTTTTTTGAAAAAAAATGTTCAACAGCATATTTAATAATCAGAGCATCGATTTTAGCGCTATTTATAAACATTTATTGCTCAAAAAATAGATCAAATAGGTACTCTTCTCTTTGTTCTGTTCATTTACCTTTAAAAACACAAAACTGCAGGCATAAAAAAGAGGCCTATTCAGGCCTCTTTTTCAATTTAATGACATCTTCTATATATCACTACTATATATAAAGATACTTTATGACTGTTTTGCAATGATCTGATTGTCATCTAAGTCCAAGATAATTTCTTTACCCGGAACTAATTTACCCGATAAGATATCTTGCGCTAATGGGTTTTCAACCTCTTGTTGGATAGCACGTTTCAATGGACGAGCACCATAGATTGGGTCGAATCCAACTTCACCCAGTTTTTCTAATGCTGCTCCCGTAATAGTCACGTGATAGCCACGCTCTTCTAAACGCTGATACAAACGACGTAATTGAATTTGAGCAATAGCGGCAATATTCTCTTTACCTAATGGATGGAATACCACTACCTCATCAATACGGTTAATAAATTCAGGTCTAAAGTGGTGACCAACAACATCCATAACAATAGTTTTCATTGCCGGATAATCAAGAGTACCGAAGCGCTCTTGAATTAAATCCGAGCCTAAGTTTGATGTCATAATGACTACGGTATTACGGAAATCAACGGTTCTACCTTGTCCATCTGTTAAGCGGCCATCGTCTAATACCTGTAATAAAATATTAAACACATCAGGATGCGCTTTTTCTACCTCATCTAATAAGATGACAGAATAAGGACGGCGACGAACAGCTTCTGTTAGGTAACCACCCTCTTCATAGCCCACATATCCTGGAGGCGCCCCCACTAAACGTGAAACAGAGTGTTTCTCCATAAACTCAGACATATCGATACGCACCATCGCATCATCACTATCAAACAAGAAATCAGCGAGCGCTTTACACAATTCAGTTTTACCAACCCCGGTTGGCCCTAAGAATAAGAACGAACCAATTGGGCGATTTGGATCTGATAATCCAGCACGGCTACGACGAATTGCGTTAGAGACTGCATTTACCGCCTCATCTTGGCCGATAACGCGTCTATGTAATTCCTGTTCCATTCTTAACAGTTTTTCACGCTCCCCTTCTAACATTCTAGACACAGGGATACCTGTCCAACGTGCTAAGATTTCAGCGATTTCAGCATCTGTTACTTTGTTACGTAACAGTTTCATATGCTTATCTTCAGTTTTATTGGCTTCAGCAAGTTGTTTTTCTAAAGTAGGAATTTGACCATATTGGATCTCTGACATTTTTGCCAAATCACCACTACGGCGAGCCTGCTCTAGTGCAATACGCGCTTGCTCTAATTCTGCTTTTATATGCTGAGTACCAGTAAGCTCTGCTTTTTCTGCTTTCCACTCTTCTTCTAAGCTAGAATACTCTTTCTCTTTTTCTGCAAGTTCTTCATTTAACATAGCTAAACGTTTTTTACTTGCATCATCAGATTCTTTTTGCAGTGCTTGCTGTTCAAGTTTTAGCTGAATAATTCTTCTATCCAGTCTATCTAATGCTTCTGGTTTTGAATCCATCTGCATACGTAGACTTGCACCAGCCTCATCGATTAAGTCAATTGCTTTATCTGGCAACATACGATCAGAAATATAACGATGAGACAAAGTAGCTGCTGCTACAATCGCCGGATCCGTAATTTGTACATGGTGATGCAATTCATAACGCTCTTTTAAACCACGCAAAATGGCGATGGTATCTTCTACCGTAGGCTCCGCCACATAAACTTTTTGGAAACGACGCTCTAAAGCCGCATCTTTTTCAATGTATTGGCGATACTCATCTAATGTAGTGGCGCCGACACAGTGTAATTCGCCACGTGCCAAAGCAGGTTTCAACATGTTCCCTGCATCCATCGCACCATCAGCTTTACCGGCACCAACCATAGTATGTAATTCATCAATAAACAGAATGACACTACCTTCCTGTTTAGATAAATCATTTAATACCGCTTTTAAACGCTCTTCAAATTCACCACGATATTTAGCCCCTGCTAATAAAGATCCCATATCAAGTGAAAGCACACGTTTATTTTTTAAACCTTCAGGAACTTCTCCATTAACGATCCGTTGAGCTAAACCTTCAACAATCGCGGTTTTACCTACACCAGGCTCACCAATTAATACTGGGTTATTTTTAGTACGACGTTGTAATACCTGGATTGTTCTTCTTATTTCTTCATCACGTCCAATAACGGGGTCAAGCTTGCCTTGTTCTGCTCGTTCTGTTAAATCAACAGTATATTTTTTCAATGCTTGACGTTGGTCTTCTGCATTTTGATCGTTCACTGTTTCTCCACCACGTATTTTTTCAATGGCTAATTCTAAACTGGCTTTGTTAGCTCCGGCGGCTTTTAGCATATCTGCAACCTGACCACCGCTTTCCATGGCAGCTAAAAGAAAAAGTTCTGATGAAATAAATTCATCACCTTTTTTCTGAGCTAACTTATCGCATAAATTAAGATGTTTAATTAAATCGTTTGAAGGGTGAACTTCTCCACCAGCACCTTCCACTTTTGGTAATCGAGATAATGCATCATTAATTCTTTCATTAAATTGTGAGGCATTAACACCTGTGGATGTTAATAGTGGGCGAATAGAGCCACCTTGTTGATTAAATAACGCACTCAGTAAATGTATGGGTTCTATAAATTGATTATCGTTCCCAAGTGCCAATGACTGGGCGTCTGCGAGAGCTTGCTGGAATTTATTGGTTAATTTATCCAGACGCATAACACCTCCAAGTAAAATTCGATTTAAAATTTATCACTGGAGAATAGATGAGGTCATTTAGACAATATTCAAGCTCAAAATGACAATTTTGAGCAAAAATATTTGCCTATATTTGGGATAAGGAAGAATAAACGTTGGAGAGCGTCTATTTGATCCAGATTAATGAGGCCATACGTCCGGTAGTATGTTCACGTCGATAGGAGAAAAAGCGTGATTTATCGCTAACAGTACAAAAGTCCCCACCATAAATCTGATTTACCCCACTTTCCTGCAGAATTATTCTCGCTAACATATAAATATTAGCTAAGTATTTGCCATTGTAGGAAATAAATGCGCTATCAAAGGCAATATTTTTTTCTACAAAAGCGAGACGGACTTCTGCTCCTACTTCAAAAGCATTAGGGCCTATTGCTGGCCCTAACCACGCCATAATCTTCTCATTAGAGGCTTTAAATTGAGCGAGTGTCTGTTGTAATACACCTTGGCAAAGCCCGCGCCATCCACCATGGGCAGCGCCAACTTCCGTTCCATCAATGGTACTAAATAGCACAGGTAAACAATCTGCGGTCATGATAGCGCACACCTTATTAGCACTAGAGGTGTAAAGGGCATCGCCTTCAACGGAATTATTGTCTTGATTATCCAAATTGACCACCTCAATACCATGAACCTGTGTTAACCATAATGGCATTTCAGGTAATTGAGCTTGTTGACAAATGATACGTCTATTTTGTTCTACCAATAGCGCATCATCGCCCACATGCGCTCCTAAATTAAGGCTGTTATAAGGTGGCAAACTGACACCGCCAGTTCTTAATGTGCTACATGCGCCAATATTGTCAGGCTGTGGCCAATCAGGATAAATCAATGAGGTCATTTACCAGTCCATTTCATCTTTAAACTGTTCTGCGTCCACTTTTAGTACGCGAATAAGTTCTACCATATCATCAGGCAACGGTGCATGCCATTCCATTTCAATTCCGGTAATAGGATGATAAAGGCGTAACATTGTGGCATGTAGTGCTTGTCGGTCAAAGCGACGTAACGTCTCACGAAATTCTTCACTAGCCCCTTTCAAAGGACGCGGTCTACCACCATACAGTTGATCACCAATTAATGGATGATGGATATGAGCCATATGGACACGAATTTGGTGAGTTCGACCGGTTTCTAGACGCAAACGTAAGCGGGTATGGGCACGGAAATGTTCCATAACACGATAATGCGTCACCGCAGGTTTTCCCATTGGGTGCACTGCCATATGGGTACGTTTGGTGGGATGTCGAGAAATTGGCTCATTAACCAGCCCTCCTGCTGTCATCCTTCCTGTTGCAACCGCTTCATATTCACGGGTGATTTCGCGACGCTGTAATGCTTCTACCAAGTGAGTTTGAGCGGGAACTGTTTTTGCAACAACCATCAAACCTGTTGTATCTTTATCTAAACGATGAACAATACCAGCACGGGGAACATTAACAATCTCTGGATAACGATAAAGAAGTGCATTTAATACGGTGCCATCAGGATTACCTGCACCGGGATGAACAACAAGATCTCTTGGTTTATTAATCACCAAAATATCATCATCTTCATAGACGATATTTAACGGAATATTCTGAGGCTCCCAACGAACATCCTCTTCGATTAAGGCATCGACTTCAATTTTTTCACCGCCAAGCATTTTTTCTTTTGGCTTATTGATGATTTTATCGTTAACCTGCACTCTATTGTCTAAGATCCACTCTTTTATGCGTGATCTTGAATAATCAGGGAACAATTCGGCCAAAGCCTGATCTAAGCGTTGACCCAGCTGTGAATCTGCGACTGTAGCATTAAGTCGTATTTGTTGAGACATAAATAGTTTCTATATTAAGTTAGTATTTTGACGGCACAGCCGTTTCATTTAAAATGAGTTATAGTATAACCGATTTCAGGGAGCTTCACGGAGAGACTCCCAAACCTATTCAGAGGATAATCAATACGTGATGAGACGCATGAAATACCTAGTGGCAGCGGCCACTGTAAGCCTGTTACTTTCTGGCTGTTCTAGTTCAGACAAAGACGCAACTGCTGATATGTCTCCTTCTGAGCTTTATGCAACAAGCCAAGAAAAATTGCTAGATGGCAATTATGGAGCGGCTATCAAACAACTGGAGTCTCTCGATAATCGCTATCCTTTTGGTCCTTACTCACAACAAGTTCAGCTTGATCTGATTTATGCTTATTATAAATCAGCTGAGTTACCAATGGCGATTTCCGCTATTGACCGCTTTATGCGATTAAACCCAACCCATCCGAATATTGACTATGTTCTATATATGCGTGGGTTAACCGCTCAGGCATTAGATGATAGTGCATTACAAGGATTCTTTGGTATTGATCGCTCAGACCGTGATCCTCAGCATGCAAGAGTGGCTTTCAAAGACTTTAGCCAGTTAGTTCGCTACTATCCTGATAGCCTCTACACAGCAGATGCCACAAAGCGTCTTGTTTTTCTTAAAAACCGTTTAGCGAAATATGAACTCTCTGTTGCGAAATTCTATACCAAACGAGGGGCTTATGTCGCGGTTATTAATCGAGTTGAACAAATGATGCGTGATTATCCAGATACCGAAGCTACACGTGAAGCGCTTGTGTATATGGAAAATGCCTACAAAAAACTAGGCTTAACTCAAGAAGCAGATAAAGTTGCCTCACTGATTGCAGCCAACCCTGCTTAAACATTTTTACTATCAAAAACAGCAGCCTAGCGCTGCTGTTTTTTTATGCTAATTCAAAGGCTAAAAACTTACTTTTCATCAGACCAACCCTCTTAATATGAACGAATAAACACGACTCTACAAGCACTCTTTTTCAGCTATTTATCATTTGTCACGTTTCTATTACTTGTTATATAAACTTCTAACAAAAAGTGATCTTGATCATGTTTTAAATTGTGTATCACGATATTCTGAACCTATCCAAGATGGAGTAATAAAGAGGTAACTATATGATTATAAATATCACTAGCAAACAAATGGACATTACCCCAGCACTACGTGAACACATTGAAAGCCGTTTAACTAAACTTAACAAATGGCAGGTAAATTTAATCAACCCTCATATTATTCTCACTAAGGATCCAAAAGGTTTTAGTGTTGATGCAAGTATTCATACTCCGAATGGACAACTTGTAGCAAACGCACAACATGTTGATATGTATGCGGCAATTAATGATCTCTTGGCAAAATTGGAACGTCAATTAAATAAAGTTCAGCATAAAAATGAGTCTCGACGTGCGGCCAATAGCTTAAAAGAAGAAAATTTACTCGTAAATGAAATATAAGTAGTGAAGCTTGATTAAAAATTAGAATAATTCACTGACTCAAAACGCCTCTGCGCATCCTCGTGATGCGCTTTTTATTGTATTTTTCTTGACTCCTCACCCATCATCATGTTTGATAGCTATATGTTAAATAGTTAATCAATCCATATAATGATGACTCACTCTTTTTTGCCATTCTTCTTTTTCTTTTTACTCTATTCTTAAAGAGGCTTTGTTTATTTCAGAAAGAAAAGTAAGAACGACAATAGCCTCCAAAAATGGAGGCTTTTTTATTTAAAATGGTACGATACAAAAGTATAGGGCACTAACATGGAAAAACTCGATTTATTAGCAATCAGAGATAAAATCACTGCGCTAGATTCTGAACTACTTTCACTATTAGCTCAAAGACGCCAATTATCGACTGAAGTTGCCCAATTTAAATTAAATACCCACCGCCCTATTCGAGATAAAAACCGTGAGCGTGAACTGCTTGAGCTATTAATCGAAAAAGGGAAAAACGTTGGATTAGATGGCTTTTATATCAGCCGTATTTTTCAAATGATCATCGAAGATTCGGTGCTCACGCAGCAAGCCATTTTACAGCAACACCTTAATGCGACTGCAAATGAATCTGCAAGAATTGCTTATTTAGGCCCTAAAGGTTCTTATTCTCATATTGCCGCTCGCCAATATGCAGCCCGCCATTTTGATACTTTTGTTGATTGCACTTGCCATAAATTTGAAGATATTTTTACACTGGTAGAAACAGGACAAGCAGATTACGGTTTACTACCTATTGAAAACACCAGTTCTGGTGCAATTAATGATGTTTATGATTTACTACAAACGACCTCGTTGTCGATTGTTGGCGAAATTCGTATTCCGATAAACCATGCTTTATTAACAGCAGTTAAGAGTAGCCTAGAAGAATTACACACTATTTATAGCCATCCACAACCCTTCCAACAGTGCAGTCACTATTTAAATCAATACCCTCACTGGAAAATTGAATATTGTGAAAGCACAGCTGCGGCAATGGAAAAAGTTGCATTAGCACAATCTCCCCATGTAGCCGCTATTGGCAGTGAAGCTGGCGGATCGCTTTATAATTTAACACCACTTGCTAGTAATTTAGCTAATCAACAAATTAATGTTACTCGTTTTATTGTGATTGCCCGTAAACCTATTGATGTATCAGAACAAGTACCTGCAAAAACCACCTTTTTAATGGCAACGGGGCAACAAGCAGGGGCATTAGTTGATGCTTTAATTACCTTAAAACAATACAGCATTATTATGACTAAATTAGAGTCTCGCCCAATACATGGTACACCTTGGGAAGAGATGTTTTATATTGATGTACAAGCTAATTTACGGGATATCAATATGCAAAAAGCATTACATGACTTATCAAAAACATCTCGTTCACTCAAAGTATTAGGATGCTATCCTTCAGAAAATATTGTACCCGTTGAAATACAATAGCTTATTACCCTACTTTATAACCAAAAGCCAGATAGCTTATTGTTATCTGGCTTTTCTACTTTTATGACTCTATTCCCAGGATAATTTAGCTAATTATAAAAAACCATACATAGCAGCAAATACCCAGCCAAAAATACAAGAAACAGTAACACCAATTAATCCCGGTAAAATAAAGCTATGATTAATAACAAAACGACCTATACGTGTTGTTCCTGAACGGTCAAATTGGATAGCGGCTAAATCACTGGGGTAAGTAGGAAGAATATAATAGCCATAACACGCCGGTGCTGAAGCAACAATATAGGCAGGATCAATACCAATACCTAAAGCCAAGGGGACTATTGCGGCTAATGCGGCGGCTTGTGAATTAACAAACTTAGAAACAAGTAATAAGACAACGGCATAAGCCCAAGGATACTCACGAACTAATTGTCCTAATGCAGCTTCTATTTCTTTCATATGTGCAGAGAACATGGTTTCTGCCATCCAAGCAATACCATAGACCGCCACAATGGCTATCATACCAGAGCGAAAAACTTCATTTTTAGAAATAAGTGAGGGATTAGTTTTACAAATAATAATAATAGAAGCGCCCGCTAATAACATAAACATTTGAATAACTAATACCATAGATAATGGTTTATTATTAAATACGGGACGTAATTCAGAAAATGCACCTAATACAGCAACAACCGCAATCGCACCTAAGAATATCCACATTGCTACCCAATTTTTCATTGGTAATTTCTTATCTAACAATGTTGCAGTATCACCATAAACGTAATCATGATTCTCTGGTATGGAAATAAAATCTTGGAAGCGCTGATCTTTATCTAACTCTTTACCTCTAAACCAGCTAAAAATCCCAATGGCTAAAATACCAATAAAGGTTGATGGAATGGTAATCGCTAATAAATCTAAAAATTCAAGATGCTTACCATTAAAAGTGACATTACCTAACATTGCCACTAAGGTGACGACCGCAACAGATACGGGACTTGCGATAATTCCCATTTGTGAACCAATGGTACTGGCTGCCATCGGTCTTTCTGGACGAATATTATTTTTAATCGATACATCATAGATAATAGGCAAAATGGTATAAACCACATGTCCAGTACCACATAATATAGTCAGGGTACAGGTAACGAGAGGTGCAACAATAGAAATATACTTCGGATTTTTTCTTAATAATTTTTCAGCTATTTGCAACATAACATCTAAACCACCCGATGCTTGTAACGTTGCAGATGCAGAGACGACAGCAATAATCACTAACATCACATCGACAGGCGGTTTACCCGGAGGTAAATTAAAAATAAAGACTAAAATAACCAGCCCCACTCCGCCTAATAGACCTAATGCAATTCCCCCTTTCCTTGCTCCATAAAATAAACAAACTAATATAATGGCTAGTTGTATTATAAAGTCCATCATTAACCCCTTAAAAAACGCATCGGAATAGAAATAAAAAATAATACAATTAAATCGTTAGCACTTTTTGCAAAAAAACAACGTCGACCAATATAATTTACGGCATCTGTTATAGGTATTTTTTTGATCGTTGTTATAGTTTTAATATCCGTTAATTATTTTATGCAAATTTAAGATCTCACCGACAAATAGTTTAAAAGGAAAAGACAATCTTGAACATTTATCATTAACTAATTAAACCCATAGACAACAATTACATAACAAATAAATTAAAAATAATATAATGTTGTCATTATTAGGTGATTACTAAAAATAGAAATTTCATTCATTTTTTCTAAATGTATATTGGTTTTATTCATTGTGAATATTGAATAAGTAAGGAATAGATATGCATACAATTATCATGTTACTGCTAGGTTTGAGCTATTTGAATTTCGTTGATAGTGCTCATAAAGGAAAAGGCTATTACTCCTATTCATTAGATCACCATATAAGTTCAACTCGCTGTACCGTAAGCCCATGCCCCGTTCCGAACGATTATTAAGTTATAACTATCAACGTTAGGAGAAGAAAATGAAGAAATTAATTATTTTTATACTATCAAGTTTATTCGCTTTTTATGCTAGCGCTTATACTTGGGATAATAAAATCAAAGATACCAGCACTGTTAATCAGTATTGTCAACATAATAGCAATACCCAACAATCTACTCGCTGTGTTTGGCCCCCTTGTGATGATGAGTGGTAATATTTATCGCAAGATATAACATATAAAATAAAAAACGAATAACATAACCTGTCATTCGTTTTTCTTACTATAAGTATTAGGTATAGCGTTTATGTATATTTATACTAAATCCGGCTATCATTGGCTTTTTGTAATAACGCACCACTCTCTTTCATAAATTGTGAAGCATAATCACCGAACCAATCACTTACATTATTAAATGAGCCAATAAATTCATCTTTTGTGTTTATATCTAATAAGGCTATAGCTTCACCTAATGAATGATGATATCTACGGATCAAGTTAATGTTTTCTTGTGAAGATAAAATAATATCGGCATATAATTGTGGATCTTGAGCAAAGAGCCTACCAATCATCGCTAGCTCTAAACGATAGATGGGAGAAGATAATCTTAATAAACTGGCTAAATCGACATTCTCTTTCACCAAATGTTGCCCATATGCAAAAGTAGTAAAATGTCGCAATGCTTGGATAAAACTCATATTTTTATCGTGCTCTTGTGCAGTAATAGCCTCTACTCTTGCTCCCCACACCATAAGTTGCTCAAGCAACCACTCAAAATGTGATAAATCTCGCCCTTCACAATAAGCGATTACTTGTTTTGCTAAACTTGGCACATCTGGACCAAACATTGGATGTAGTCCTAAAACAGGGCCATTATGTGCTTTTAACATCGCCTCTAAAGGCGCTTGCTTGATTGAGGCTAAATCTACCAATAAACAATTTTCTGGCAAGGGCGGTAATTGCTTAATAACATCAACCGTTAAATGGATTGGGACACTGATTATCACCATACCAGCATCCGCAAAAATAGCCGGAGATTTACTTTGCCACTCATCCGCTTCAAGACTTTCCACTTGATAGCCAGAAAGTGTAAAGAGACGAGAAAAAAGTCTCCCCATTTTTCCGTTCCCCCCCACAATGACAATTTTGCCTAATTGGGGATTAAGTGTTTTAAAGCCTTTATCATTTTCTTTGCTATATGACTCTCTCATTACTCGACGTAAAACATCTTCAATTAAATCAGCAGAAATACCCATTTTTTCAGCTTCATTACGTCGAGAAGCAAGCATTGCGGCTTCTCTATCTGGTGCATAGATAGGTAACCCGTGGCGATTTTTAACTTCTCCCACTTCTGCTACCAATTGCATTCTTTTGGCGAGTAAAGAAAGCAATGTTTTATCCACCTGATCAATTTGCTCTCGCAAATTTTGTAATTCTTCAGCCATCTATGCTTGCCTCTTCTTATTAAAGTGTTATTGGGTTAGCTAACTTTTCTTAGTTGCGCTGCACGCTGTGCTAAAACTGGCGAAATTTGCTGATGCAGATTTCTTAACACCGATTCAGTGGTTTCCCAGCTAATACATGCATCAGTAACAGAAACACCGTACTTCATCTCACTACGAGGCTGCTCTGATGACTGATTGCCTTCATTAATATGGCTTTCTAACATAATTCCTGTTATTGATTGATTACCTTTTTTAATTTGCTCAATCACTGAATCAACCACGACAGATTGACGACGAAAATCTTTATTTGAATTACCATGACTGCAATCAATCATCAATGATGGTGTTAATCCCGCTTTTATCATATGAGCTTCACATAACGCGACATCTTCTTCATGGTAATTAGGTTTCTTACCCCCACGCAAAATAACATGTCCATCAGGATTGCCTTGTGTTTGTAATAAACAGACTTGTCCTGATTGATTAATGCCCATAAAACGATGTGGCATAGAAGCCGCTTTCATCGCATTAATAGCCGTATCTAAATTACCATCTGTACCATTTTTAAAACCGACAGGCATTGATAAACCTGATGCCATTTCACGATGGGTTTGAGACTCGGTCGTTCTTGCCCCAATAGCTGACCAACTAAATAAATCACCTAAGTATTGAGGATTGTTAGGATCTAAGGCTTCCGTAGCTAAAGGTAAACCTAACTGAACCAACTCTGTTAATAGTTTACGGGCAATATGTAAGCCTTTTTCCATCTCAAAACTGCCATCCATAAACGGATCACTAATTAAACCTTTCCAACCAACTGTTGTACGAGGTTTTTCAAAATAGACACGCATCACAATATACAGACTATCACTTAACTCAGACGCTAAGACTTTTAGACGTTTTGCGTAATCTAACGCAACATCGACATCATGAATAGAACAAGGGCCACATACCACTAATAAACGCGGATCACGACGTTGAACAATTTCAGAAATAGTTTGACGTGATTGAGTAATGGCATGCAGATCATTACGACTCAACGGGTATTTTTGTTTTAACTCTTCCGGCGTAATTAACACCAGCTCTTCGCTGATGTTGACATTATTGAGTGCGTCTTTTTGCATGATCATAATCTTTACCTTTTTTATGTCTGTCATTGTGATTTTTGTGTGTCTAAACGATAAGATAACATGCAATGTAAAGAAATCAATCCATATTTTCAATAAAAAAGGTATAATCGTAATTATATGTTTACATAATAGAGGTATTGTTAGATTTATTTTTATAAATCAATAGATTATAAATATCAAAATAACACAAAAAATGTGACTAAGATAAAATAAAAATAGCAGACTGTAATTTTAATTTTACACCCGCAAGAAATTGGCCTTCACCTAGCAGATGAAACGACTTTATAAGAGATGTTATTTAATGATGAGAAAAATAGGCAAGGAGGTGAGTTATTGTCGAGTGCTTATAAAAAGATAGAAGACATTAGAGGAAATAGAGCAGGTTATAGTCAAAAAAAGGCCAGCTGATGCTGGCCTTTTAACCATAACTTTCGGATGTGCGAAAGCGTATTATTTAGCGTTAAGACGCTCTTTAATACGTGCAGCCTTACCTGAACGCTCACGCAGGTAGTACAGTTTAGCTTTACGAACCGCACCACGACGTTTAACTGTGATGCTATCTACGACTGGGGAGTGAGTTTGGAATACACGCTCAACACCTTCGCCATTAGAAATTTTACGAACAGTAAATGCAGAGTGCAGACCGCGGTTACGAATAGCGATAACCACGCCCTCGAATGCCTGCAGACGTTTTTTAGAACCTTCAACGACCCATACCTTAACTTCTACATTATCGCCTGGACGAAATGAAGGTACATCTTGCTTCATTTGTTCTTGTTCGATTTGTTTAATAATATTGCTCATAATAACTCTCTTACCCTAGGTAAACTGATATTAATGACACTTTGTGTCAGACTTACTCTGCTGTTCTTTGCAAATGTTCCTGCTGGAATTCTGCTAACAGCACTCTTTGCTCGTCAGTCAGAGCTAGGCTTTCCAGAAGCTCAGGTCTTCTTAGCCAGGTCCGGCCCAGCGATTGTTTCATACGCCAGCGATTAATATGAGCGTGATTACCAGACAGTAACACTGCCGGAACCGCCATACCATCTAACACCTCTGGACGAGTATAGTGAGGATGATCCAGTAATCCTTCTGCAAAAGAGTCTTCTTTCGCCGAAGCCGCATGTCCAAGAACACCAGGAACAAAACGTGCTACTGCATCTATCATTATCATGGCAGGGAGTTCCCCACCACTTAATACGTAATCACCAACAGACCACTCTTCATCGATTTCGGTCTGAATGACACGCTCATCTATTCCTTCGTATCGACCGCAAACCAGAATTAATTTCTCATTTGTGGCCAATTCGCAAACACCTTGTTGATCGAGTTTGCGCCCTTGAGGTGATAAATAAATCACCTTTGCACCATCACCTGCCGCAGCTTTTGCTTGATGAATAGCTTCCCTTAACGGTTGTACCATCATCAACATACCGGGACCACCGCCATAGGGGCGATCATCTACTGTATGATGTCTGTCATAAGTGAAATCTCGGGGATCCCAACATTCCACATTCAGCAGACCATGCTTCACTGCCCGACCAGTCACCCCGTACTCGGTTATAGCGCGGAACATTTCAGGAAATAGGCTAATTACCCCAATCCACATTTGCACTGTCCCACTGTTGAGAACCGTTAACCGGAGAATCTAAAAACCAGGATCCCAATCAACGATAATTTTTTTCGCTGAGAGATCGACTTTCTTGATAACCTGCCCATCAAGAAACGGAACTAACCGCTCCCTGACACCGAATGCATCTTTCAGATTTGCTTTGATTACCATGACGTCATTTGAGCCCGTTTCCATCATGTCGTTAACGACACCTAAATCGTAGCCCTTGTCAGTTTCTACCTGACAACCCATCAGATCTTTCCAGTAATACTCACCGTCTAGATCAGGAAGTTGTGTAGCACTTACGACAATTTCAAAATTAGTCAAAATATTTGCAGCATCTCTGTCGTCAATACCTTTTAGCTTGACGATAATATCTTGATTGTGGTGTTTCCAAGTTTCTATCTCAATGGATTCCCATTGACCATGTCGTTGAATAAACCACGGTTGATATTCAAAAATGTTTTCGGCATGTTCGGTGGAAGAAAAAACTCTGAGCCAACCACGGATCCCGTAAGGTGAGCCCAACTTACCCATAACAATAGGTTCTACAGGCTCTTTAAAGGTTTTTTGTTCGCTCATTGTTACCACCGCGACAGATTAAGCGCTTTTCTTCGCTGATTTGATCAGGCCAGCAACACGTTCTGAAACAGTTGCGCCTTGAGCAACCCAATGTTCAACACGGTCTACGTCTAAACGTAATTCTTCTGCATTACCGGTTGCCAGTGGGTTATAAAAACCTACACGTTCAATAAAACGACCATCACGCGCATTGCGGCTATCGGTCACGACTACTTGGTAAAACGGACGCTTTTTTGCGCCGCCACGAGCTAAACGAATTGTTACCATAACATCCTCATTAGTTAACAAAACAACCAGACCCCATCGAGGAATGGCGTCCGGTTGTCATATAAAAAGCCCGAAAAGTTTACTCACTTTGGCGAAAAAAGCAATCCAAAGCGACGTTTTTTTCGGACTTTTTGCTTTTAGCGACCTGGAAAGCCTGGTGGCATCATACCTTTCATGCCACGCATCATCTTAGCCAAGCCGCCCTTCTTCATCTTTTTCATCATACGTTGCATATCATCAAACTGCTTTAATAAGCGGTTGACGTCTTGCACTTGTGTTCCCGATCCCATCGCAATACGACGTTTACGAGAACCTTTGATGATTTCAGGTTTTTGGCGCTCTTTTTTCGTCATTGAGCTAATAATAGCTTCCATTTTGACTAAAATTGAGTCGTCCATTTGTGATTTCACCGCATCAGGCACCTGAGACATGCCGGGCATTTTACTTAGCATACTCGCCATGCCCCCCATGTTTTTCATTTGCTTTAACTGATCTAAGAAATCATTTAAATCAAAACCGTCCCCTTTTTTTAGTTTAGTTGCCAGCTTTTCAGCTTGCGCTCGGTCAACTTTACTTTCGATATCTTCAATTAATGAAAGAACATCGCCCATGCCTAAAATACGTGAGGCAATACGATCGGGATGGAAAGGTTCTAATGCTTCTGTTTTTTCACCAACACCGAGGAATTTAATTGGTTTCCCTGTGATATGACGAATAGATAATGCGGCACCACCACGAGCATCACCATCAACTTTAGTTAATACCACCCCTGTTAAAGGGAGTGCTTCATTAAAGGCTTTTGCGGTGTTAGCAGCATCTTGCCCTGTCATTGCATCAACAACGAATAGGGTTTCTACTGGATTGATTGCTTTATGAAGAAGTTGGATCTCCTCCATCATGCCTTCATCAACATGTAAACGACCCGCAGTATCCACCAGCAATACATCATAAAATTGGAGCTGAGCATGTTTTAACGCATTGCTAGCAATGGTGACGGGATTTTCTTGTACCGTTGAAGGGAAAAAGTCAACACCAACCGTTTCGGCTAAGGTTTCCAGTTGTTTAATCGCTGCGGGACGATAGACGTCAGCAGAAACTACTAATACTTTTTTCTTCTTTTTCTCTTTTAAAAATTTACCGAGTTTAGCAACACTTGTCGTTTTACCCGCACCCTGTAAACCAGCCATTAATACCACGGCAGGAGGCTGAGCTGAAAGGTCAAGATCGTTATTGACCTCTCCCATCGCATTTACCAGCTCATTTTGTACAATTTTGACAAACTCCTGACCTGGGGTCAGACTTTTGTTAACTTCATGACCTACTGCACTCTCTTTGACACGTGCAATAAACTCACGAACCACGGGCAAAGCCACATCAGCTTCTAATAAAGCCATACGCACTTCGCGCAGTGTGTCTTTAATGTTTTCTTCGGTCAGTCGGCCTCTGCCGCTGATATTGCGCAATGTGCGCGATAATCTGTCACTTAAATTCTCAAACATTATCTTAGCTCAGTGTTAAAGTTGGGCTTGTCTGTCGTCTATTTCATCGATTATATCACGATGACGCGCAGATCTCTGCATAGAGATTTACGCTTAATGACTTCAATAGTTGGAGCGGAATTCACCTAGCGCTATACTAAGCAATTATGTACCCTATTATGTAAGCGAAACTATGCCCGTTATATCAATCTCTATCGTTGCTGTCTGCGCTTATTTACTCAGTCTGGTGTTTATTCTCCCCAGTTTGCTGAGAAAAGAGCAAAATGGATACCGTGGATTAGCGCTGCTTTTTGCGGTGGTCGCCCTTGTGACCCATGCTATCTCATTAAAATTTTTGATTTTCCGTCCACATAGCGGGCAAAATCTGTCACTCACCAATTTAGGGGCGGTGGTCAGTTTAATGGTCTGCGTTATCATGACCATTGTTGCTTCCCGTGGTAGAGCTTGGTTTTTGCTGCCTATTGTTTATTGCTTTTCCATAGTCAATCTCATTATTGCCGCCTTGATGCCAGGTGAGTTTGTCACCCACCTTGAAAGTAGCACATCGCTCTTTATTCATATTGGGCTTGCTTTATTAAGTTACGCCACTTTGTTAATTGCTGCTTTATATGCCTTACAACTCAGCTGGCTCGACTATCAACTAAAAAATAAGAAACTAAAATTTTCACCACAAATGCCACCATTAATGTCAATTGAACGTAAAATGTTTCATATTACCCAAGTGGGGGTAGTATTACTGACATTAACCTTGTGTACCGGCCTGTTATATATGGATAATATCTTTGGTAAAGAAAATATCCATAAATCAATATTTTCTATTATTGCGTGGTTTGTCTACATCATTTTATTATGGGGACACTTCCGTGAGGGTTGGCGTGGGAAAAAAGTGGTTATTTTTAACCTGATCGGTGCCATTATTTTGACATTAGCTTTTTTTGGTAATCGTTTATTGCAAGAGTTAATGCTTAATTAATCTTTTCATTTTAAGGTAGCAAAAGGAACTCAATTTTGGAGCATGTGTCGACAACAACGCTCATTATCATACTTATCGGTATGATCTTTGCCTCAGCCTATTTTTCAGGCACTGAAACTAGCATGATGACTATCAATCGTTATCGGCTACGCCACGCGGCCAAGCAAGGTAATCGCTCAGCCAAAAGAGTAGAAAAACTATTACAGCGTCCCGATAGATTGATTAGCTTAGTATTAATTGGTAATAACCTGATTAATATTGTCGCCTCCGCTCTCGCCACTATTGTAGGAATGCGTTTATATGGTGATGCAGGAGTAGCTATTGCAACAGGTGTATTAACCTTTGTCATTCTTATTTTTGCTGAGGTACTACCAAAATCTATCGCAGCGCTTTATCCAGAACGTTTCGCTTATCCAAGTAGCGTTCTTTTGTCACCTTTACAGAAAATCATGTTGCCCGTTGTGTGGTTTTTTAACCAAATTACCTTAGTGTTTATGCGCATTTTCGGTATTAAATCCCCCGTAATACAGGGTAATGCGGTATCAAAAGAAGAACTACGCACCATTGTGAATGAATCAAAATCGAAACTGTCACAGCGTAACCAAAATATGCTAATTTCTATTTTGGATTTAGAAAAAGTGACCATTGGCGATATTATGGTACCAAGAAATGAAATTTTTGGTATTGATGTCAATGATGAGTGGAAATCCATTGTCAGACAGTTAACTCACTCCCCCCATGGGCGTATTGTCCTTTATCGTGATACCCTCGATGACGTCATTGGTATGCTACGAGTACGCGAAGCTTACCGTCTTATGACAGAGAAGAAAGAATTTACTAAACAAATTTTGATTAAAGCGGCTGATAAAATCTATTTTATCCCAGAAAGTACACCACTTAGCTTACAACTAGTTAATTTTCAACGTAATAATGAAAAAGCCGGTATTGTCGTCGATGAATATGGTGAAATTCAAGGATTAGTCACTGTTGAAGATATCCTAGAAGAGATTGTCGGTGATTTTACTACCTCAATGTCTCCTTCTTTAGCAGAAGAAGTGATCCCACAAAAGGATGGTTCACTATTAGTGGATGGCACAACCAATATCCGAGATATCAATAAAGCCTTTGCTTGCCATTTACCAGAAAATGAAGCTCGAACAATTAATGGGGTTATTATTGAAGAGTTGGGTGATTTACCCGTAGTAGGTGCCAAAATAACGATTGATGGTTATGAATTTGAAGTGTTGGAAGTGCAAGACAATGTGATTAAGAAAGCCTTGATCCGCCATCTTACGCCCTCTCGTCACTAGCGATTATTAATAGCGGTTCAATGCAATTGGCGTTGACCGTTATGATAAATCACCCATCAAATTAAAAGAGACAACAAATCAAGATCAAATAGCTTGAGTTATTGTCTCTTTATCTATAAAGCAACTGTAACTAGATTTGTAACTCTTTGAGTTTGTCTTCTGGTAGTGCTAATTCATCATTATGATTAATGCCAATAGTGTGAGATAAAATGTCTCGTGCAATATCTTGAGCTTCAGCTAACGAGTGCATTTCATAAGTCCCACATTGGTAGACATTAAGCTCAGGAATATGGTTTTGATCTTTAACCTTCAATACATCTTCCATAGCTGCCTTCCATGCATTAGCAACACGTTGCTCATCAGGCTGACCAATTAAGCTCATATAAAAGCCTGTACGACATCCCATTGGCGAAATATCGATGATCTCAACACCTTCACCATTTAAGTGATTACGCATGAAACCTGCAAATAAGTGCTCTAACGTATGAATTCCTTTCTCAGGCATGGCTTTTTTATTTGGGACAGTAAAGCGTAAGTCAAAAACGGTAATAGTATCACCAGAGGGTGTTTTCATCGTTTTAGCAACGCGTACCGCAGGTGCAGACATACGTGTATGGTCAACAGTAAAGCTATCCAATAACGGCATAAAAAACCTCCTAAGAAAATTTTTAAATATTTTTAAGAGAACATGAAACTTTCTGCGAGCGCCTCGGTCTTAGTAATGAATACGCGCAAAATGTTATCATCCCTATTTCTCTATAGAATTTATTCAGCCACACAAATTTTAGTGTGGCTTTTTTCTATCTGAGTTTTAAGAAGCCACACCATCATTATTTGGCCCAGCATGGAGCTTCAAATATTCATCGAAAGAAATGGTATCACTCTTTTCTAAGTCTGCCTGACGTTTAATAGATGAAATTCTCTCATGTTCAAAAGCATCATCTGTTAACACTTCATAAGCGGTATTGATTAATTGTTGATGATATTCTTCAGCTAAAGATAGACCATAACCGCCAATACCCTGTGCTTTAATTTTTTCTAATAATCTGCCAGAGAAGGTTAATTGCGGATTATCAAACATTTCCTCTAACTTAAGGCAAACTTCTAGATATTTAGTTCCAGAACAGCTATCTAATACCTTAGCTACGCGCTGTAAGTCAGCAAAAAGCGCTTTCCCCACTTGTGCTAATGGCTCTTTTCTTTCACCACAACCCATGCCAATAACTTGACCTGGCTTACGCCCTTCTAGAATAACGTTATTCCAATTTGCACGACAGCAGGCCAATTCTTCTGCATTCATTTCTGGTGCATCCGCTAATACACACCAAATCAAGAATAAATCTAAGAAACGGATTTGTGTTTCATCAACGCCGATAGGCGTAAATGGATTGATATCTAATGAGCGAACCTCGATATATTCGATACCACCACGTAATAATGCATCAGAAGGTGATTCATCCCCTTTGACTACGCGTTTAGGACGAATAGGCGCATATAATTCATTTTCAATTTGTAATACGTTAGTATTTAATTGAATATACTTACCGTCTTTCTTTACACCTAATTTAGCAAATTCTTCTGACGGTTTATGAATGGCCTTTTTCAAACCTTTCACATAAGTCTCTAGATGATTAAAAGTAATATCTAAATCACTCTGTGACTTATTGGTATAGCCTAAATCACTTAAGCGCAACGAAGTTGCATAAGGTAAGTATTTTGCGCCTTTAGGGGTATTTTCAAAGGGTAAATTGGTTTTTCGACCTTTTAAGAATGAACCACAAATAGCTGGCGAAGCACCAAAGAAAAAAGGAATTATCCAACCAAAACGGTAGTAATTACGGATCAAACGTAAATAACCGTCTGAAATCGCCTCTTTACCTGTTTCTTCATCGGTGATATTTGCCCACGCTTGCCAAAATTCGATAGGTAACGAAAAATTGTAATGCACACCAGAAATAGTTTGCATTAACGCACCATAACGATTTTTCAGCCCTTCACGATATAACGTCTTAAAACGCCCAACATTAGAGGTACCAAATTGCGCTAATGTTATTTTATCTTCGGCTTCAATAAAGCAAGGCATACTCATCGGCCACATACGCTCATTGGTTAAATGACGTGCCGTATAGCGATGCAAATCACTTAAAAAATGTAAGGTGTGATCAATATTATCGTCAACAGGAGTAATAAACTCTAACAGAGACTCAGCAAAATCTGTCGTGATCCACTTGTGAGTGAGTGACTTACCTAGCTCGACAGGGTGTCCTGTAGCCGCTAAATGACCATCAGGAGTAACTCTTAAGGTTTCTCGCTCTATACCACGGTGGATACCACATAAAACTTTAGGATGGGCTTCCAACCAAGAAAGCGCTTTAGATACGTCCGGGATCAAAGGTGACCTCCCGCGTTGGTTAATGTTAATAAGTAGATAACAGTTACTTTATCGCAAAGTCACCAAATTGTCGCTGATTAGATGATATCGGCGTTATTAGTTGATGCGAAACAAATCGATAAGATATAAACAATGCAGGAAAGAGAAAAAGCAAAAAGCCCCGCGATAAGCGAGGCTTTAAAGATGGTGCATCCTGGAGGATTCGAACCTCCGACCGCTCGGTTCGTAGCCGAGTACTCTATCCAGCTGAGCTAAGGATGCAGTCGTACTAATTTAACTAAGATAAGCTAACTTTATAAAAAGATGGTGCATCCTGGAGGATTCGAACCTCCGACCGCTCGGTTCGTAGCCGAGTACTCTATCCAGCTGAGCTAAGGATGCGTCGTTATCTTTTTGCCTCTCACATTACATTGTGCAATGTCGAGAAATAAGTGGTGCATCCTGGAGGATTCGAACCTCCGACCGCTCGGTTCGTAGCCGAGTACTCTATCCAGCTGAGCTAAGGATGCACGTTGTTTAATTTTACTCTTTTAATGCAAATTATTCACTATTTGCACCAAAATAAAAACCCCATACATTTAATCATGGGGTTGGAATATGGTGCATCCTGGAGGATTCGAACCTCCGACCGCTCGGTTCGTAGCCGAGTACTCTATCCAGCTGAGCTAAGGATGCAAATCTAAATGGCGGTGAGAGAGGGATTCGAACCCTCGATGCAGCTTTTGACCGCATACTCCCTTAGCAGGGGAGCGCCTTCAGCCTCTCGGCCATCTCACCATATTTAGAACCACTCGAAGAAGTTCTTTGTGAACATCTCGTCTCTGTGTGGCGCACATATTACTTTCTCAGCCTGAGAAGTCAAACAATTTTTCTCAACTTTTTACGAATATAGGTTCGTTTGAACACTTCACAAACAAACTGATGCGTTTATCAGCAAGAAAGGCTAAAAAAGAACTGAATACCATGATATCGCTGATGAAAAATCATTCAAGCATTTTATCTCATCGACGAATAATTTTATTCCCCCTACTAATAATTATGAATCGAATGATAAGCAGTAAAAAGACTTTCAATTCTGTCAATCAGAATAAGCGGATAGTGTAATAATAAATACAGTTCAAAAGAGCGAGGTGAAGAACGAGAAAGAAAATGGAAAGTTCTATAGAAAAGAAAAGCGCCCAGACCCGGCAAAAGTGTGGACGCTTACGAAGAAAGGGTAACTAGCTAAAAATAAGAGATTGCTTAGTAGTTATCTGTGGGCTGAGTTTTCTCGGCCTGAATTCGTTGATAGATCTCTTCACGATGGACAGATACTTCTTTGGGGGCATTTACGCCAATACGTACCTGATTACCTTTAACCCCTAAAACGGTTACGGTTACATCATCGCCTATCATAAGCGTTTCACCAACTCGACGAGTTAGAATAAGCATTCTTTGCTCCTTGAAAATTTACAAGAGTCGGGTCTCTAGAATTTCCCGGCCATTATCCATCATACATTGTCAATTCGTATAATCATTATTTATCACATATAGCCCATACTTCATAACAAAATATAAATTTTGTGATTGATTATTTAACGGATTGTCAATATTACATAAAGCGTTACCCCTAAAAACTAGGGATAACGCTTTTTCAGGTAGCTATCGCTTAAAGATGCGATTCTACCCACTCGTCAACACTCGCTAAAGCAGCGGGTAACGCTTCAACATCTGTACCACCAGCTTGTGCCATATCAGGGCGACCACCACCTTTACCACCGATTTGCTGAGCGACAAAACTAATTAGCTCACCTGCTTTTATTTTAGCAGTCAAATCCTTAGTCACACCGACAATTAAGCTCACTTTACCATCAGAAATAGTAGAAAGTACAATTATTGCTGAACCTAATTGATTTTTTAAATCATCAACCATTGTTCTTAACATTTTTGGTTCAACATTATTCAGTTCACGAACTAAAAGTTTGATACCTTTCACATTCTTAGCTTGGCTTCCTAACGAGGAGCTTTCTTGAGCTGCTTGCTGATCTTTCAGTTGTTGAAGTTCTTTTTCTAATGAACGGTATTTTTCTTGAACCGTTTTAATTTTCTCAACTAAATTACTACCATCACTTTTAAGTGCATGTGCCACAAGAGAAATCAGATCCGATTGCTCATGAACACTTTCAATCGCTGTAGCCCCCGTAATCGCTTCAATTCGGCGAATACCGGCCGCAGTCCCTGATTCACTCATAATGCGGAATAGACCAATATCACCCGTTCTGGCTGCGTGAGTACCACCACAAAGTTCAGTTGAGAAATCCCCCATGGTTAAAACACGAACACGTTCTTCATATTTCTCACCAAAGAGTGCCATCGCACCTTTTTGCTTCGCATCTTCAAGATCCATTAACTCGGTGACAACCGGCGAGTTAAGGCGGATTTGCGCGTTAACAATGTCTTCAATTTCACGTAACTGTTCTGGTTTTACTGCTTCAAAGTGAGAGAAGTCAAAACGCAGATATTTATCGTTAACTAAAGAGCCTTTCTGGGTAACATGAGTGCCTAATACTTGGCGTAATGCCGCATGCAATAAATGCGTTGCTGAGTGATTTAAGCGAATAGCATCACGACGAGCCACATCAATAACTGCATTGATCTTATGATTAACAATAAAAGATCCAGAAATGACTTTACCAATATGACCAATAGCCTTGCCATATTTTTGCGTGTCGGTAACTTCAAACTGGCTATCTTTGCCAATCAGAAGACCTTTATCACCTACTTGGCCACCAGACTCAGCATAAAAAGCCGTTTTATCTAAGAAGATAATCCCTTCTTCACCTGCTTTAAGCTCAGTGACTGTTTGACCATTATGGAAAATCGCATTAATAGTACCTTGTTGCTCATTATGGTCATAACCTGAGAAATCACTGCGACTATCGACTTTAATCAGTTCGTTATAGTCAGTACCAAAACCGCTAGATTCACGAGCACGTTTACGTTGCTCTTCCATTGCCAGTTCAAAGCCTTCTTCATCAACTTTGATATTTCTTTCACGGCAAACATCCGCAGTTAAATCTAATGGGAAACCATATGTATCATAAAGACGGAAAGCCGTTTCACCCGCTAAAGTATCACCGGTTAATTTTTCTAGCTCTTCATCTAATAATTGTAAACCGCGCTCTAAAGTACGTGCAAACTGCTCTTCTTCCGTTTTAAGTACTTTTTCAACGATTTCTTGTTGATTCTTAAGTTCTTTACCGGCTTCAGCCATTACATCAATAAGCGGTGCAACGAGTTTATAGAAGAAAGTATCTTTCGCACCTAACATATAACCATGGCGTACAGCACGACGGATAATACGACGTAGCACATAGCCTCGACCTTCATTAGAAGGAATGACACCATCACAAACAAGGAAAGAACAAGAACGGATATGGTCGGCAATCACACGTAATGATTTATTTGCTAAGTCTGTCGCATTAGTCACTTCAGCAACGGATTTAATGAGTGCGCGGAATAAATCAATATCATAGTTAGAGTTAACATGCTGTAGTACAGCAGTAATACGCTCTAATCCCATTCCCGTATCAACAGAAGGCTTCGGCAATGGATCCATCGTACCATCTGATTTACGGTTGAACTGCATAAAGACGATATTCCAGATCTCAATATAGCGATCACCGTCTTCTTCAGGTGTCCCTGGCGGTCCCCCCCAAATATGATCACCATGATCGTAAAATATCTCAGTACATGGACCACAAGGCCCCGTATCTCCCATTTGCCAGAAGTTATCTGAAGCAAATGGTGCGCCTTTATTATCACCAATACGAATAATGCGCTCAGCTGGAACACCGACTTCTTTATTCCAGATATCATAAGCTTCATCATCAGTGGCATAAACGGTTACCCAAAGTCTCTCTTTAGGTAAGTTAAACCACTCTTTGCCAGTTAATAATTCCCAGGCAAAGTTAATTGCATCATGTTTGAAATAGTCACCAAAACTAAAGTTACCTAACATTTCAAAAAATGTATGGTGACGTGCTGTATAACCCACATTTTCTAAATCATTATGTTTACCACCCGCGCGCACACAACGTTGCGCGGTTGTCGCTCGGGAATAAGGTCGGTTGTCCAATCCAAGAAATACATCTTTAAATTGGTTCATCCCTGCGTTTGTAAACAGCAATGTTGGATCATTATTTGGAACCAAAGAACTGCTTGGTACTATTTGATGTCCTTTAGTATGAAAAAAGTCGAGAAACGCCTGACGGATCTCAGCGGTGCTTTTGCTCATAATTATCCCGAAATCAAGCTGGAAAAACAGAAATTAGAAATCTAGTTAGAGGAGGTTTAGTTTTACCTCTACTTAGCCAACGAATACATAAGTAGGGATAAGATAGAATTTCTTCGCTCAGAAGTAAAACCCCCGATAAACTTATTCGAGTTGACATTGTAAATCGTCTAGTAGTTTTCTGAAAGTAGCAACATACTTCAAGATAGGTCGTTTTAACCAAATCGAGGCGAATTTTGTAAGATATGAGAAGGTAATGACGATAATTTCATAATAAAACTATTAAATAATTTTTTCGTCATTTTTAGTTTATTATCAATAGCATTTTGCTCATTTGCTCGCAACAGCTATCCTAAATCTGTATTATCAAAAAAAGCCAATATTCCCATTACATATTTAATTTTTCTGAATAAAATCCCGCCAGAATCATTTAACTAAATATATTTACTGATAAATTTAAAATAATAAAGTAGCAAAAATCCATTTCTCTCGTAGTCAAAGAGATTGATTATCTATATAGATAAATGCTAACAATTTATTTTAATGCTATTTTTTCAAACATGTAAAAGAAATATGATGTTATAAATAACCAATAGAATACATCACCAAATCTTCACTATATAAACACTTACATAGTGTAAAACCACCCAAAGATAAAAATATTGTTATTGCTGATAAAATAGTAATAAATTGCAAAAAAAAAGAAAAACAGTGAAAAATAAACTAATTTTTCACTACCACTGAGTGGTTAATTTTTACATAAAACAAAAAGGAAGCTTTTTTAAGGCTTCCTTTGATATCTGAATAAAATTTATACAAACAAGTTATTCAATGAGATGCTGTCGTGATGATAGCCAATGATTTAAGGTCTATTTTCACACAAACAGCATGACAACCAGCTAATTACTCTTTTGTGTCGTCAGCATCACTGTCTGACTCTTCACCTGCAAAATCCGCAGCACTTGTGAATTCACCAGCATGATTTAACAACATTTCACGCAATTTAGTGTTTAACTCATTGTACATTTCAGGATGTTCTTTTAAGTAATTGGTTGCGTTAGCTTTACCTTGACCAATTTTTTCGCCATTGTAGCTATACCAAGCACCTGCTTTCTCTACTAACTTATGTTTAACACCTAAATCAATCAGTTCGCCATAGGTATTAATACCTTCACCGTACATAATTTGGAATTCAGCTTGTTTAAACGGTGCAGCCACTTTATTTTTAACAACTTTAACGCGAGTCTCACTACCAATGACTTCATCACCATTTTTGACAGAGCCAATGCGACGAATGTCTAAACGAACAGAAGCATAGAATTTAAGCGCATTACCACCGGTCGTGGTTTCTGGGTTACCAAACATAACACCGATTTTCATACGAATTTGGTTAATGAAAATCAGTAGTGTGTTAGAGTTTTTAAGGTTACCCGCTAGTTTACGCATAGCTTGGCTCATCATACGTGCGGCTAAACCAACGTGTGAATCACCAATTTCACCTTCAATTTCAGCTTTTGGTGTTAATGCTGCCACGGAGTCCACGACAATAACATCGACCGCACCAGAGCGAGATAATGCATCACAAATTTCCAGTGCTTGTTCACCTGTGTCAGGTTGAGAGCAGAGTAGATTATCGATATCGACACCTAGCTTTTGAGCATAAATTGGGTCTAATGCATGTTCAGCATCAATAAATGCACAAATTTTTCCTTCACGCTGAGCAGAGGCAATAACTTGTAGAGTCAAGGTTGTTTTACCAGAAGATTCAGGGCCATAGATTTCAACAATACGGCCACGTGGCAATCCACCTGCACCTAAAGCAACGTCTAATGATAAAGATCCTGTAGAGATAGTTTCTACGTTCATGGAACGGTCTTCGCCCAGACGCATGATAGAACCTTTACCAAATTGCTTTTCAATTTGACCAAGTGCTGCGGCCAATGCTTTTTGTTTGTTTTCATCAATAGCCATGTTATCTCCCTCTGGGCAGTGAAGCATAAAGATGGGTCACTACCATTAAAACGTATATGATTTTGCTTGTTGAAACTCATTATACTGTATAATCATACAGTATCAAGTTAATTATTAATAATTTCTTTAAGAATTGATTTTAAAGAGAAAATCACAGATTGGGCTCTCACCTCCTCTCGTGATCCACTAAAAATACAGTGTTTAGCAACCACTCGAAGCCCCTCTGGGGTTTTTATTGCAAAGCCAAACCAAACTAAACCAACGGGCTTCTCTTCACTACCGCCGCCGGGACCTGCAATACCACTAACCGATACAGCATAGTCTGCATTTGCTGTTAGCAATGCCCCTTTTGCCATCTCACAGACAACTTGTTCACTCACGGCACCAAAATCAGACAATGTTTGCTCATCTACACCAATCATGTCATGTTTAGCTTGATTACTGTAAGTCACAAAACCTCGATGATAATAATCTGAGCTACCTGCTATATCAGTAATGACTTTTGCAATCCATCCTCCAGTACATGATTCTGCAGTAGTTAACGTTTTTTTTCGTTTTAGCAGTGCCTGACCGACTTCAATGCTCAGATGGGTCATTTCATCATTATTTATCATGAAGGTTGTTTCACCTCGACTCTCAATTAACGTTATTCAGCTCTCTTTCTTGTGCAATCCCACAACCATAATCCACCAATTGCTAGCGCAAAGATAGCACCAAAGCCAATACCAATTGTAATAACGGAAATACCCATACTGGTGACTAGCGAGAACAAACCTAGCATCAGTAACATTGCGGTATTCTCACCTAAATTTTGTACAGCAATGGCATTCCCCGCTCCCACACTATGCTTTCCTTTATCTTGTAGCAAAGCATTTAATGGTACAACAAAGAAGCCACCAAAAATGCCAATAACAACTAAGATAAAATAGGCTGGAATAATGGTGGTTTGTAATGAGAAGTAAACAACACCTAAGCCAATTAAAACCCCGGCAGGCATACAACGACGGACCGTTTTTAATGTGACAAACTTAGCGGCTAAACCAGCGCCAATCACGATACCAATCGCCACCATCGCATTTAATATTGTTGGTGTTGTATTATCAGTCATTCCCAAAGCTATTGGCACCCATTGCACTAATAGAAAACGCAATGTGACGCCGGCCCCCCAAAACATACTTGTTCCTACCAGAGAAAAACGGCTCTCTTTATCTCGCCATAAAGAGCCACAAGCAGCTAAGAATTGATTGAATATTTTTTTAATATTCCAGCCTCGACCTATTTGAGCAGGTGATAACTTGGGAATGCTAAAGTTAACCAATACAGCCAAAGCATACATTGTCGCACAGACAGCTAATGCTAAGATAATGCTCCAATCGGAAAGAAGCCCACCAATCACAGAGCCTAATAAAATTGCCGCAATAGTTGATGCTTCCATTAAGCCATTTGCTTTGACTAAACGCTCGCCATCGGTTAACTCACCTAAAATACCATATTTAGCAGGCGAATAAATGGCGGCGCCGATCCCCACTAAGGCGTAACCTAAGAATGGATCGGTTCCAATACAAATAAGAAAAGCACCGGCAAATTTTAACGCATTACCAGTAAGCATCACCCTACCTTTAGGCTGGCGATCGGCAACTTGTCCAACAAAAGGAGCTAAGAGAATATAAGCCAGCACAAACACCATTTGTAAAATAGGCTGGCTCCATTCTGGATAAAGTGCTGATTTAAATTGAGCGAGTATGGCAAATAACAAAGCATTATCCGCAAATGCAGAAAGAAACTGTGATAATAATACTGCTTTCATGCCCTTACTCAGTAATGGGGGCTGACTTATATTCTCTGACATTAATTATTTTCCTGTTCAGCGAGTTGCTTTAACGAGACAAAATCCGTTTTGCCACTTCCTAAAACAGGAATTTCTTTGAGAAAACGAATATCTTTTGGTACCGCAATTTCTGCCACACCAGTGGATTTAGCTAATGCCGATAACATACTGCGATCAAGTTGCTTATCGGTGGTAAAAAGCACTAATGACTCACCTCGACGTGGATCATTTACCGCCACCACAGCATGGTTGCCTTCCGAGGCTTTAGCCGCTAATTGCTCTACACTTTCAAGAGAAACCATTTCTCCTGCTATTTTTGCAAAACGTTTTACACGCCCTTTAATAGTGCAAAAACCTTCGCTATCAATAGCAACGATATCTCCCGTATCATACCAACCCGCTTCTTCGATGCCTTCGGCATTTATTGCTGTAGGCTGTTCTAATTTATAAGGGGACTCAACGCGCAAATAGCCAAGCATGATATTAGGACCACGCAGTTGTAATCTTCCACCATCCGTAATACCACTTATAGGAATTAAACGCCCTTCCATGCCTGGTAATAAACGCCCCACGGTATATGGCTTAGCACTCATTGGTACATTAATGGAGACAACAGGAGCACATTCAGTGACCCCATAACCTTCTAAAATACGAATACCAAATTTATCCTGCCATAATACTCGTGTCGATTCGGACAGTTTTTCCGCCCCTGCAACCACATATCTTAGTCGAGCAAAATCATAAGGATGAGCAAATTTGCCATAATTGCCTAAGAAAGTTGAAGTACCAAATAATACTGTACAATTTTGGTCATACACTAATTCAGGTACTACACGATAATGTAGTGGGCTTGGGTAGAGGAATACTCGTGCCCCTAAGCAGATAGGTGCTAATACACTTACCGTTAAACCGAAAGCATGGAATAACGGTAATGCAGCCATAAATTTATCTCTGGGTGAAAAGTCAGCAATAGCGCGAATTTGCTCTACATTCGCCAATAAACTGGAGTGGCTATGAACGACACCTTTCGGTGTGCCTTCAGATCCAGAAGTAAATAAGATAACTGCTGCGTCCGTCGATTTTTGCGCTAACATCGCTTTATGAGGAGTGAGTAAGTGCTGTGCAATCCAGCGTTTATCTTCTCTAGTAATGCTATCTTTGAGATCTTCAAGATAAACCCAGTTTGCATCCGGAGTCTGTTCTGGAATATGTAATAAATTTCCTTTCTCTAAAAATTGGCGTGAAGTAAAAATCGTTTTAATGGATGCCGCTTTCATGGCATTTTGTACACCTAAGCTACCCGCAGTATAGTTAAGCATCGCCACAACCCGTTGGCGCATCGTTGCCCCAAATAAAGCCGCAACCGTAACGGTAGTATTAGGAAGTAAAAGGCCAATTCGTTCATTAGGCTCGGTATAGCGTTCAATAATACGACTAACACCTAACATTTTTTTCAATAGGCCCTGATAACTATCCTCTTTCATATTAATATCTGAAATAAGAGGACTGAAACGACCAAACTGAGACATTCCTTGTAAAAATGCCTCATAGAGCGTGATATTAGGACGTGCTTGCATAATAGCATCCATCATAATATCACGGAGCTTTTCTCCCGATAAGCGACGGCGCTCTGCTGATTTTTCCGCTGTAGGCATAGGTAAATCAACCGCAGGTAGCACTTTTATTGTGATTTTAGGAAAGAGCTTTGCTTTTATATTTAACGTTTTACGCACTCGAGAAAAGTAGCTAAATTCAGCACCTTCTATTCTAACAGGGATAACTTTTGCCCCTGATTTAGCAGCAATAAACGCAGCACCTTCATAAATCTTCATCAAACCAATAGTTACCGTAATTCTCCCTTCAGGGAAAATAACAACAGGACGGCCTTTATCGACTTCTTTAACTAATTGGCGAACCGCCATTGGATTAGCGGGATCTAAAGGAACAATATCCGCATAACGATTGAGCCATTTGGTATGTTTGGCATTAGCCACTGAGGTGTAAACAGCAAAGACAGGGTTAATCGGTAAAAATAAACGCAATAATATACCATCAATAAACGATGTATGATTTGGCGTAATAATGCATTTTTCATATTGTGAAAACTGATTAATTAGTCCTTCAATTCTTACTCGAAATAAGAATTTAAATAGTGTTTTAAAAAACGCTATCAACATCATATCCATATCTCATTTTGCTATAATTAGCCTTACTATAAATAGGATATGATGAAAATAAAATAGTTGTCTTTTGTTTTCGTCTTTATATAGGACAACTTCCTAATTATTTAGCGAGTTTTGCGAGAATGACCTCAATAATATCATTAATAGATAATCCAGCATCAACAATAATATCTGCGCATTGCATATATAAAGGCTCACGCTTAATTAAAACATCGTGTATTTCTGAAACTAATGTTTTTCCCGTCAAGCTAGGTCTTTGTGCCTCATTAGGATCTTGAGATAAACGCTCAACTAAAGTTTCAAGTGAAGCTTGTAAATAAACAATTACACCTGAATTTTTCATATAAACACGATTTTTTTCTGCCAACACTATCCCTCCCCCCGTTGAAATAACTTGGTTAGGTTGGCTAACTTGAATAAGCGCACCTGATTCAAGTTGGCGAAAGACATCCCAACCTTCCGCTTCAACCATAGAAGAAATAGTTTGTTGATATTTATCTGTTATCCAATTATCTGTATCAATAAATTGATAATCTAAAGATAGAGAAAGCGCTTTACCTACTGTTGTTTTTCCTGCACCTCTAGGTCCTATAAGGTAAATTGTACTTTCCATAAATGCACTCTCTCCGCTGTGTTAACCTGCTAAATGGGTGTAATCTAAAATTTACAATGTGTAAAGTATTAAGTATCATACCTCACAATACAAAAAAATAAAGCCACACTTTATGAAAGTATGGCTTAGCTATTTAAGGGATTATTAGCGACGTAATGTATTGTCGCCGTAACCAATCCATTTATAGGTGGTTAGAGCATCTAATCCCATAGGGCCTCGTGCATGTAGCTTTTGTGTACTCACCGCTACTTCAGCACCTAAGCCAAACTGTCCACCATCTGTAAAACGTGTGCTAGCATTCACATATACCGCAGCAGAATCAACTTGGCGTACAAAGCGATCAGCATGACTGATAGATTGCGTTAAAATAGCATCTGAGTGCGCGGTACCATATTGGCGAATATGAGCAATTGCCGCCGTTAAATCATTAACGACTTCAACATTCAGATCCAGTGATAGCCATTCATCACAATAATCTGCTTCAGTCACATCGACGACCGTCGCACGTCCCTTTTTCAATGCAGTTATAGCGCGTTGACTGGCATGCAAAGTAACCTTTTGTGCTGCCATCGCATCACTTAATTGAGGTAAGAAACTCTCCGCAATAGCTTCATGTACCAATAACGTTTCTAACGAATTACATGCGCTTGGACGCTGTACTTTAGCATTAATAATAACATTTAATGCTTGGTCTAAATCAGCACTTTCGTCAACAAAGGTGTGACAAACACCAATCCCCCCCGTGATCACAGGAATAGTGGATTGTTCACGACATAACTTATGTAATCCTGCACCACCTCGAGGAATAAGCATATCAATATACTCATCCATTTTTAGCATTTTTGCGACTAATTCACGATCTGGCTTATCGATAGCTTGAATAGCAGCCGCAGGAATAGCGCATGTTTCTAGTGCTTGCTGGATCACCGCGACAACGGCTTGGTTAGTATGGTGAGTCTCTTTTCCGCCACGGAGAATAGCCGCATTCCCTGTTTTTAAGCATAAAGATGCTACATCTATAGTCACATTTGGACGAGCTTCGTAAATAACGCCAACAACCCCTAAAGGGACTCGGCGGCGTTCTAAACGTAAGCCACTGTCTAATAAACGACCATCTATCACTTGACCTACAGGATCTTCTAGATGACAAACTTGGCGAACATCAGCAGCGATCGCTTTTAAACGTTCTGATGTGAGTAATAAACGATCAAGCATTGCAGCATTAATATTAGACTCTCGTGCCGCAACCATATCTTTTTCATTAGCAGCAAGAATAATGGCTTCTTGCTGTTCTAATAAATCAGCGATGACTAACAGTGCCTGATTTTTTTGTTCGGTTGATAGCTGAGCTAAGTGCCAAGAAGCTTCTCGCGCCGCTTTTCCCATTTGTTCTAACATATTTATACTCCCTAGCTCACAATCATATCATCACGGTGAACCGCAACACTACCATACTCATAGCCTAAAATTTGACTAATCTCTTGCGAATGGTGCCCCGCAATTAAGCGTAGCGCATCACTATTATAATGCGCGACACCATGAGCAAGATCTTTTCCTTGCAAACTTTGAATGCGGATAACACACCCTCGAGAAAAGTCACCTTTAATTTCTTTAATACCTTTAGGTAAAAGAGAACTACCCTGCTCTTTAATCGCCTTTTCAGCCCCATTATCAACAATGATAACCCCTGCGACTGGAGCACCAAAAATCCATCGTTTACGCGTTTCAAGGGGGCTTTTTAAACCATGAAAGAGTGTTCCGACAGGTTCATTATCAATAACTTTACTGATAACATCAGGCTTAACACCGGCGGCAATAACAACGTCAATACCAGCACGCCCTGCAACAGTGGCCGCTTGTAACTTAGTTGCCATACCTCCAGTACCTAAACCAGAGACACTATCACCGGCCATTTGACGTAATTCATCGTTGATATCAAAAACTTCAGGAATAAGCTTCGCATCCGGATTGCTACGAGGATCGGCCGTATATAGACCTTCGATATCAGTAAGTAACAGGAGTTTATCAGCGCCACCTAAAATGGCAGCTAATGCCGAAAGATTGTCGTTATCCCCTACTTTTATTTCTGCAGTAGCAACGGCATCGTTTTCATTGATAACAGGAATAATCTTGTTATCTAATAATGCATGCAGTGTATCACGCGCATTCAAAAAACGTTCTCTATCTTCTATATCCGCGCGAGTTAATAACATTTGCCCAATATGAATACCATAAATAGCAAATAGCTGCTTCCATACCTGAATTAAAGCACTTTGCCCCACAGCGGCTAACAGTTGTTTAGATGCTATTGTTGCGGGCAAATCGGGGTAGTTTAAATATTCACGCCCTGCCGCTATTGCTCCCGACGTGACAATAATTATCCGGTGCCCTTTTTCGTGTTGTTTTGCACATTGGCGAACCAGCTCTACAATATGAGACTGATCCAGACGTCGTGAACCACCAGTCAGTACACTTGTCCCTAATTTAACAACCAGCGTTTGGCTGCTACTCATAACATTTACCATTTTTTGTTGATTTAAAAGATCATACACTGTTTTATCAGGAGAGAAGCGTTATGCCAACTGACATAACGCAAAATCTATGAAAAGTTGCCCTAACACAAAATTAGGGCTTAAGGGGAAGAGGAAAATTGCTCATTTTTTCATCTGGAACTAGCGTCATCTCTAATTCACTTACCGCCGCTTGTAGAAAATCATGAAAACGAATAAGTGTTTCATGTATTGATTCAATCACATCTTTTTTACTTATTACTTGATTAACCCAATCGCCATTTTTATCGAATAGGCCAACTTGGTAATAATAAATTAACTGTTCACCATTACGTTCAAGTTCCATCCACCAGCCCCAAAACTCTCGTTTTTCTGGTGTGACTTTCTTATTTACACAAACAGCTAAACAATCAAAAAAAAACTGGCTTTCTTGGCATTGTTGCTCACGGATATAAGGTCCTATTTGAGCAAAACGTTTTAATAACTTACCTCGGGTAGGGTGCAAAGATGAAGTCATAAATTCAGTCTCCTTATCACCTCTACTGTTATATAATCTATTATAATTAGCAAGTTATTGTTTGAAATTATTTATATTAATTTAGCATAGATCCAATCTGCGCTTTTAGTTAATGCCTGTTCAAGCCCTTTATAAAGTGGTTTTTCTTTTATTTCTACTATATCGCCATCCATAGAAGAGCGAGCAATGAGCTGCGAATCCTCTTTAGGACTAATTTCATCCCCTTTCCAATAAACACTCATCATCGGCACTGGCATACGACGACCAATCAACCCTTGGTTTTTCAGTGAATAACTACTTAACGATAGTCTGAGATTGTTTTCATCTATATTTAATAATCCTAAGCGGCTCGCCAGTACATCAAGATACATAATGGGGATTTTCTTCTGTAATTCCGCTTGAGTAAAAAAGGCATGAATTAATGGCCCTAATGCCACAACACCTTTAATCAATTTTGGATAAAGATAGGCTAAACGCACCGCAATATTGGCACCAAACCGAAATCCCATTACGCCCACTCGAGTGTGATCAATCCATGGAATATCTCCCAACTGCTGTAAAATATCGCCATGCAATTGACAGGTATTTTCGCTGAGTTTCTGCTTAACAGAATAACCGATAGATGGCATATCTACGGTTAACATCGCGATACCTTTTGGTGATAAGTAGCGCCTAAAAAAGTTAACATAATCACTTTGTAAACTATCTAACCCACCACAAAAAATGACTGTTGGATAAGGTCCTTTACACCCTTTAGGTAGATGTAAAAATCCACTGGTAGTTCCTTTACCTGTTAATTTAAACGTCAGTTTTTTTACTTCAAATGAAGAGAATTTCATGGCATTTTCAAAAGCTTTCATCGCCAATACTACCGCTTGATCAGCAAGAAAATCGCCATTAATAAATGGATAAGCAGCAATGCTATAAAGGTTTGCCGCTCGTAACCAACAATCAGCGGCTGCTTCCTCTGAGGTCTCTCGTAACGCTTTTTGTTGCCAAATCATTGCTTGATGAGACCATTCAAATGACCAGTTGCCACGTCGATAACCAACGACTGTATCAATAAATTTATCATCACTGCGTGGCGCATCAAAAATAGCAATGCGACTTAATACTTCTTCGATCTCTATGGGGGAAATACCTCGCCAGATCCACTGTAGACGTTGAATTGTGCGATACCAATTTTGCTGGCTCATCCCATTAAGTACAGAGTACGAATCAATATTAGATTTAGGGTGTGTGTACTGTATTAACGTTGAGGTTTCCGCATGTTTAGCACGAGGTTTAAATAACGTTTCAGAAAGATTTGTATTATTTGCCATATCACTCTTCAAATCAGTGTGTATCGTATAATGAGGCTCAAAATTCTGCTCATATCATAACATGGATTTCACTTCTACAGTGGAATAGCAGATCAACATCAGCACGAAGAGATAGGAAAAGCGTAAGATCATCAAAAATAAAGCCGATATAAAAAATCCTCGCATAGGAACTGGGGTCAGTTCAATAAACGAGGATTTTATCAATATATTTGGATTAATTGATTAAGATAAATTATTTTTTATCACAAACAGGGGGAACAAACATAACGCCCATATCCCAAGGTTGTTCAATCCAGGTATTTTGTGGAATATCAACCACAAAATCATCAACTAACGGACGCCCTTCTGGCTTAGCAAAGATAGTGACAAAATGTGCTTTCGGATACATTTCACGGATAACTTTTGCGGTGCCACCTGTATCAACTAAATCGTCAACAACGATAAAACCTTCACCATCACCTTCTGCTTTTTTTAAGATTTTGAGGTCACGTTGATGGTCATGATCATAGCTAGAAATACAGACAGTATCCACATGGCGGATACCCAATTCACGAGCAAGTAATGCGGCAGGAACTAATCCACCACGACTGACGGCAATAATGCCTGTCCATTGTTCGACTGGTAACAAACGTTGTGCCAATTGACGGGCATGTATTTGCAACATATCCCACGTTACAACATATTTTTCGCTCATAATATTGTGATCCTAGCTACTTGAAATTCGAGAGAAGCTTTTTTGCGGAAAAAAGGTTGCGCGAGATTATAGTGATTTGAGCGTTCAAAAACCAGAGAAAACATAAAAATGGTCGAGATAATCCTCATTTTTCCTGATATGTGTTTTTTTTGTCTAAAAAATACGCAATAAAAAAGCGAACACCAACACAGAAATCCAAATTATTAGATAGATACGTAAGAGAATGACGCATTCATCAAAAGAAAGTGATATTCTCAATTATATTTGGCGAATAACGCTCAGAATAATAAAGCTAACCCTTAAGAAAGCGGTAGGCTATTCATAACACAGATGCTGTTAGAGGAGATCCATCGTGTCTGAACTATCTACTCTATCCCCACAACCATTATGGGATATTTTTGCAAAAATTTGTTCAATTCCACACCCTTCATACCATGAAGAAGCCTTAGCGTCCCACATTATGGCTTGGGCGACAGAAAAAGGTTTATCTGTAGAGCGCGATGCGGTAGGAAATATTTTAATCCGTAAACCTGCCACCAAAGGTATGGAAGATCGTAAAACAGTCGTTTTACAAGCGCACTTAGATATGGTGCCACAAAAAAATAACGATACCGAACACGACTTTACCAAAGATCCTATCCAACCTTATATTGATGGTGAATGGGTAAAAGCGAAAGGCACCACATTAGGTGCAGATAATGGTGTTGGTATGGCTTCTGCACTTGCTGTATTAGCTGACGATACTGTTAAACATGGCCCCTTAGAAGTATTGTTAACCATGACAGAAGAAACTGGAATGGATGGTGCTTTTGGACTACAGCCTGGTTGGTTACAAGCAGATATTCTGATTAATACAGACTCAGAAGAAGAAGGCGAAATCTATATGGGTTGTGCCGGTGGTATTGATGTTAAAACCACGGTAGACCTCACTTATGAAGCTATTCCTGCAAACCATATCGTCAAAAAACTGGTACTAAAAGGCCTAAATGGTGGCCACTCAGGTGGTGATATTCATTTAGGTTTAGGTAATGCAAACAAATTATTAGCGCGTTTCCTTGCTGAACATGCGGATGAATTAGCACTAAAATTAATTGATTTCCATGGTGGTACACTGCGTAATGCTATCCCTCGTGAAGCGCATATTATTTTTGCTATTCCTGCGGATAAAGCGACTCAATTAAATAGCATTACCACAGAATTTGAAGCGCTATTAAAAAGTGAATTAGCCATTGCTGAAAAAAATCTAGCTATCGAATTAACAGATACTAGCACCGAAAAACCAGTATTTACTGCTGATTGTCAATCTCGCACTATCAATTTACTTAATGCCATGCCAAATGGTGTTATCCGCATGAGTGATGATGTGGAAGGTGTGGTTGAAACCTCATTAAACGTCGGTGTAGTGAGTATTGTTGACGATAAAGTAGAAATCCTATGTTTAATTCGCTCTCTGATTGATAGCGGTAAAACTTATGTTGTTAGCATGCTGACAGCATTAGCCAAACTTGCTCAAGCAGATATCGAAACCAAAGGTGGTTATCCTGGCTGGAAACCTGATGCGGATTCACCGGTTATGCACTTAGTACGTGACACTTATCAACAACTATTTGATAAAGTGCCAAATATTATGGTGATCCATGCAGGTCTTGAGTGCGGTCTATTTAAAAAACCTTATCCAGATATGGATATGGTCTCTATTGGGCCAACTATTCGCGGTGCACACTCACCGGATGAGCGAGTACACATTAAGAGTGTAGGTCAATACTGGCAATTACTGACTGCTATTTTAAAAGCGATCCCAGCTAAATAATTCTACTTAAAAATAGTTATCAAACCCGCTTAATAAGCGGGTTTTTTGTTATTTTATCTCCCTATAACTTATTCCCAACCCACCTTATAAAAGCCAATTCTTATACTATTTTGTAATAAAAAATTAATACTAATAAAAATAATTTATAGAATAATAATAATTATCATTAGTATTAATATTTACATAATGGTATTTTCACCATTACCGCATTTTAGGTAAAGAAAAATTAAAAATTTAAAGGGATCAACAGTGTCTAAAAAAATTATTGCTACCAACCTATTACTTGCTCTCCCCTTCAGTCTGTTATCGTTACAAATTCATGCCGCAATGACACAAAATTCACCTGATAAAATCATTGTTACCGCATCCCCCTCACAAGATCCGCAAGGACCAATTTCAGGTTTAGTGGCAACAAAAACACTATCAACAAATAAAATACTTAGTGATATAGATAAGACACCACAATCAATCAGTGTCATTACACGTGACCAGATGGATGCGCAAGATGTCAGTTCTGTCTCTCAAGCATTGCGGTATACACCTGGCGTTTTCACTGAATATCGCGGCAGTTCAAACCGAAATGATGAAATCTTTATTCGTGGATATAGCTATGCCCCCCGTTTTCTTGATGGACTTAGTTATGGTATGGGAGCCTCATCTTCTACAGGAGCTATTGACCCTTGGCTATTAGAGAGAGTTGAGCTGATCCGTGGCCCGTCTTCTGTTCTATATGGTCAATTAAATCCAGGTGGTCTTGTGGCAATGACCAGCAAAAGACCCTCTTCAACAACCATTAATCATATTCAAGCACGTGTAGGAAATGATAAATTAGCAGAGACAGCTTTTGATTTTGCAGGCTCATTAAGTGATGATAATCGTATTCTCTATCGCCTTAATGGATTAGCAAAAACACAACATACTCAAATTAAAGACTATAAAGAAGAACGATTTGCCCTTGCCCCTGCCATCACTTTTTTGCCAAATGAGCAGACACGTTTAACGTTATTAAGTTTTATTCAACAAGAGCCCGAAGCGGGATACCGTAATTTTTTGCCAGCTTATGGTACGGTCAAAAAAACACCCGAAGGCACCATTCCATTTGATTTCAATGTAAATAATGCTGATTATCACCAATCATGGCGCCAACAATATGGCGTTGGTTATGAATTTGAACATGAATTTAATGATAGATTAAAATTGATCCAAAATGCCCGTTATAGCCATATCAAACAAAAATATAAATATCTTGTTTTTGGTTCATTAAGAAAAGATAACCCTTATATTCTTGAGCGCCGAGCTCAACAGGAAAAACGAGAAACAGATACATTTGGTATTGATACTCGACTACAAGCTGATTTTGATACTGAAAAATTAGCGCATACAGTAATTATAGGTATTGATTATCAATGGAGTAAAAATAAAGACAATTTATTGCAAGCGATGGGCCCAGAATATGATCTGGATTGGCGAAATCCTAATTATCATTATCCTATTGATATCAGTTTACAAAAACCGGTGACAAATCAATTACAAAAACACGACCAGTTAGGGATCTATTTGCAAGATCAGATCCAATGGAAAAACTGGATCTTATTAGGGGGATTACGCCAAGATTGGGCGCAAGTTCGTACCTATGATCACATCAAAAGCAGCAAAGACCAACAAGACGACCAGAAGCTAACCGGTCGAGTGGGTCTACTCTATGCCTTTGATAATGGTATTTCACCTTATATTAGTTATAGCACCTCTTTTGAACCTAATTTACAGACACGAAGAGCTCCGGGTAGTGCACCATTTGAGCCAAGTGAAGGACGTCAATTAGAAGCAGGAATAAAATACCTCACCCCAAATGAACAGACATTAGCAACACTCTCTATTTACCAATTACAACAACGTAATGTGACTAACTATAACGCTGAAAAAGCCTATTTTGAGCCAGTAGGTGAAATTAGAAGCCGTGGTATTGAAGCGCAAATTAATAGCCAATTAACTGAAAATATATCATTTATTAGTAGCTATGCTTATACCGATACTGAAGTGAGAAAAACCATCACCGCAGGTACACAAGGAAAAGAATTACCACGGGTTCCTAAACATATGGCATCATTTTGGGGGCAGTATGATGAAACATCAGGGCTATTTAATGGTGCTAAAGCGGGCTTTGGTGTGAGATATATCGGTGTATCTCAAGGTGACACTAAAAATACGATTAGTGTACCTGCAGTCACTTTGTATGATGCCATGGTAGGTTATTCTTTAGGCGAGTTATCCTCCTCTTTAAAAGGGGCTGAAGTTCAACTAAATATGAATAATATTGCCAACAAACACTATGTTGCCTCTTGTGCGGGTGAAACTGCCTGTTTTTATGGCATTGGCAGAACCATGACAGCAACGATAAATTACCGCTGGTGATCATCTATTAATTAAAAAGTATATTTAAATACATTAACCATAGTGCGCCTTGATGCTCGCTATGGTTTTTTAATACTTATAATGCTAAAAGAAGTTGTCGTTCCATTTGTGGATCTTGCAACGTAACATGAAAACCGACTAATCTTACTCCCCTGCCATTTCGACGTTCATGCCATGCCTGATAAGCAATATCAATTAAATCCGTTTTTTCTAAAATAGGATGAGAATGCTCTTGGGTGGTTAACTGGAAATCATCAAATTTTAATTTAACCCCTTGTCTCGCAATTCTAAGATCAGGTTTCACTCGGCTTAATCGTTTTTCTAATTCATCATATAATCCATCAAGCAATGCTAAACACTCATCCCATGAATCAATATCTTCAGCTAGTGTGCGCTCAACACCAACAGATTTTCTTAAACGTTCAGGATTGATTAATCGCTCATCAATACCATGGCTACGCTCCCATAAGCTTTGCCCAAATTTACCTAGATTTCTCACTAAGGAAATAACATCCGTACCACGAACATCAGCACAGGTTTCTAATCCCATCTCTTGTAATCGAGCAAAGGTGACTTTTCCTACTCCCGGAATTTTATTTAATGGTAATTTTAAAATAAAGTCATCCATCTGTTCAGGGGTGATCACATATTGTCCATTCGGTTTATTTAAATCAGATGCTATTTTGGCGAGAAACTTAATCGGCGCAATACCGGCGGAAGCCGTGAGGTTAAGTTCAGCAAAAATTTGCTGGCGGATCTGTTGCGCTATCAATGTGGCAGAGCCGTGACAGTGTTTGCTATCAGACACATCAAGATAAGCTTCATCTAATGAAAGCGGCTCTATTAAATCTGTATAACGGGCAAATATTTGACGAATTTTAGCTGAAGTCTCTTTATATAATGCCATGCGACCGGGCAATACTTTTAAATGAGGGCATAATTTTAATGCCGTAGCCGTTGACATGGCACTACGGACACCAAAACGGCGAGCAGGATAATTAGCAGTACAGATAACACCTCGACGAGAAGCATTACCACCGACTGCAATAGGGATCTCTTTTAATGTAGGGTTATCTCTCATTTCAATCGCAGCATAGAAACAATCCATATCGACATGAATAATTTTCCGCATACAATCACCTCACGCTATTTACTGTTTAAATATACAGTAAATAGCCATTAACTACAATTTTTATTCCCTGATCTATACCTATTTTAAGTGATATTAGTGATTATTATTTTAATTAAGTACGTTTGTTTATAGAAATGTCACACAGTAATGATAGATTACTTTTAACTTATTCTGCTCTTTTTATTTTTATCGTAATTATTTGAAAATCAAATATAAAACAAGGAAATAGAGTTATATGATCAAAATATTTATTGCAATTTCATTCCTCTTTTACTCAGTATTTGTTATGGCTTCTCCTAAAATTATTGCACACAGAGGTGGCACAGCGGATGCACCTGAAAATACCGAAATTGCTATCAAAACAGCACTAAGCAATCAAGCTGATGCAATTTGGATAACCGTTCAACTGTCTAAAGATAATGTCCCTGTTCTTTATCGTCCAAGTGATCTAAAAAGCCTCACTAACGGGCAAGGGGCAATTTCAACCTTTACCGCCAAAGAATTGGCGCAATGGGATGCAGGATATAAATATGGGGAAGCACAACAATTTCCATATCGCAATAAAGGAGTTACTATCCCGACATTGGAGTATATTCTGACTCAATTTCCTAAAACACAATTCTATATTGACTTAAAATCACCTGATGCCGATCCCGTTATACAAGGCAAAGCATTAGCTTCGGTATTAAGCAAACATAATGCGTTAGAAAGAACGCGTGTTTATTCTACCAATAGTGCTTTTTTAGATGCGTTACCTGATAACGTACAACGCTTTGAAAGTCGTGATGTTACCCGCGATATCTTAGCCAATATTACTATGGGGCATATCTGTTTACTGCCAGAAAATCTTGATATCACACGTTGGTATGGCCTTGAACTGCACAGAAAAGTTGAGGTGGTTGAAAAATATACCTTAGGTGAAGCTCGTTCAGCGGCTGTATTAAGTTGGGACAAAGATGCGATGTCTTGTTTTCGTGCGGGGGGTAATGCGCATATCGTTTTATTCGGTATCAATACTGAGAAAGATTATTTGCAAGCAGTAGAATTAGGTGCTGATGCAGTTATGGTTGATTCTCCAGCTAAAATAAAAGCATTCAGAAAAGAGTAAACATCGTTGCGACATTGGCGCTTTTTTACCTTACTACATTTCTCTTCTACACTTAATAGTGTCAATAAACAGAAATAAGTTAGGTGGAATAAGATGTTAAATAATAAAGCTTCTGGTGACTGGAATTTATTTAAAGGAAAAGTGAAAGAAAAATGGGGAAAACTCACCCATGATGAACTGGATATTATTGAAGGAACCAGAGAGCAACTGATAGGGAAACTCCAAGAGCATTATGGCTATTCTTATGATGAAGCGAAAAAAGAAGTATTAGAGTGGGAAGGCAGTAACCCTTATCCTTGGAAGTAGCAGCGACTTAATCACGCTATTAAAAAGCTTAATATCCTTATCTGAAAGCGATTTTTCTAAACAAAAAAGAGTGGCGTATAAAATATACGTCACTCTTTTATTTTAGCTATTACTTGATAAATCCATCGTTAGCAAAAAAATGCATCGATAACCAAATTATAAGATGCGGTTTTTCTGCAATAGCTCTTGGCGAGCAGCTTCTTTCGCCATTCTTTTTTTACGAGCATCACAAGGTTCAGGACAATCACACTCTTTCTCAATACCAATAGAGCCTAAACCACCACAACTGCCCTGAATACTTTTACGTTTAACAATATATCCTAAAGCCATTCCAAAGAATGCCAGTAAGAACAAGATGAAGGCAAAAAGAAATATTTTTAACATAACCTTCTCTCCTTAAATTCTACTTTTTCAAGAATGGGGCGAATGCCTTACTATAACGCTCTTCAAACCCATTTTCAGTTTTAACTATCATAAAAACAGGAATATTTAATTTATTTGCTACCTCTAAGCCCTTTTCAGGCCCCAGAACATTTAGCCCTGTTGATAGACCATCAGCACTCATACAAGTAGGTACAATTACGGTAATAGAAGCAAGGTTATGTTTGATTGGGCGACCTGTTGTAGGATCAATCGTATGAGAAAAACGAACGCCATCTTCTTCAAAATAGTTACGATAATCCCCCGATGTCGCAATCGAATTATCACCCGGTTCAATAATTAATTGTACGCTCTGTGTGGTGCCATCATTAGCAGGTTTTTCAATCGCAATGCGCCAAGGTTTATCATTACCATTAACACCTTGTGTTCTCACCTCACCACCAATATCAACCATATAGTTGGTAATATTTTGAGAAATCAAATATTCGGCAACAGCATCAACACCGTAACCTTTAGCAATAGAAGAGAGATCAACATAAAGCTCAGGTATTTTTTTAATTAATGTATTACCTTCCACTGCAAGGTAATCAATTCCCGTCCATTTTTTACGTTTAGCTAGTTCATCGGCTGAAGGTTGATGAGTAAAACGTCCTTCAGGGCCAAATCCCCATAAATTGACTAAAGGCCCAACAGTAACATCTAAAGCCCCATCCGTAATTTTATTAATACGTATCGCTTCACTAACGACTTTAGCAGTAGCGGGTGAAACTGGGAATGGCGTATTAATTTCACGACTTTGATTGAAACGACTTAATTCAGATTGAGGACGATACGTTGACATTTGATCGTTCACTTCTTCAAGAATACGATCGATTTCTGTTTGTAAGACGCTTTGTGAAGGTGAATCACTACTAGGAACATATTTAATTGAATAGTAAGTTCCCATCGTTTCGCCTTCTAACACCTGCTGTTTTTCACCACAGGCTGATAAGAAAACCAGTGCACATAGCATCAAGATCCCATGCATCATCTTTCTTTTTAACATATATCTCTCTTCTGATCATGAGCGCCCACATTAGTGGGCGCTTGTCATTTCATACTGTTATGCTTTATCTACTTTATGTGAAAAATCAACCACCAAAGTCATCCAGCATAATATTTTCATCTTCTACGCCTAAATCTTTAAGCATTTTGATCACCGCAGCATTCATCACTGGTGGTCCACACATATAGAATTCACAATCTTCTGGTGCTGGATGATCTTTAAGGTAGTTTTCATAGAGCACATTGTGAATAAAGCCGGTGTAACCCGTCCAATTATCTTCCGGTAATGCATCTGACAGCGCAACATGCCAAGTAAAGTTTTCATTCTCTTTAGCCAGCATATCAAAATCTTCTGTATAGAACATTTCACGCACAGAACGAGCACCATACCAGAAGCTAATTTTACGTTTAGAATGTAAGCGTTTTAGCTGATCAAAAATATGTGAACGCATCGGTGCCATACCAGCACCACCACCAATGAAGATCATTTCCGCATCAGTTTCTTTTGCGAAGAATTCACCAAACGGCCCTGAAATTGTCACTTTATCACCCGGTTTTAATGACCAAATATAAGATGACATAATTCCCGGTGGCACATCAGGATTACGTGGTGGCGGTGTCGCAATACGCACGTTTAACATGATAATGCCATGCTCTTCAGGGTAGTTCGCCATGGAGTATGCACGCACTGTGGTCTCTTTAACTTCAGAAACATAGCGGAATAAATTAAATTTATCCCAATCTTCACGATACTCTTCAGGAACATCAAAATCTTCATAGCGCACTGTGTGAGGAGGACATTCAATCTGAATAAAGCCCCCAGCACGGAAAGGTACCACTTCACCTTCAGGAATTTTTAATACCAACTCTTTAATAAACGTGGCTTTGTTATCATTTGAGATAACTTCACATTCCCATTTTTTAATCCCGAAGATCTCTTCCGGTAGCTCTAATTTCAGATTATTTTTAACATTAACCTGACAAGCTAAACGGCAACCTTCTTTAGCTTCACGCTTATTAATATGAGAAAGCTCAGTAGGAAGAATATCTCCACCACCTTCAAGTACTTTTACGCGGCATTGACCACAAGAGCCACCACCACCACATGCAGATGAGATAAAAATACCTTCGTTTGATAATACGTTGAGTAATTTATCACCGGCTGGCGCATGGAAACTTTTTTCAGGATCTCCATTCACCTCAACTTCAATATCCCCTGTATTGACTAACTTTGATTTTGCAAACAAAATCAATGCAGTTAGCACCAATACAATCAGGGTAAACATCGCAACACCTAGAATAATTATATCCATGAGTTCTTCTCACCCTTTATAGCTGAACACCAGAGAAGGACATGAAACCTAATGCCATCAACCCTGTGGTGACAAAAGTAACTCCTAATCCCTTCATACCTGACGGTACATCCGCGTATTTCATTTTTTCGCGAATAGAAGCCAGTAATACGATAGCTAACATCCAGCCAATTCCAGAGCCGAAACCATATACAATAGATTCACTAAAGTTATAGTCACGTTGTGCCATAAAGGACACACCACCAAAAATAGCGCAGTTAACAGTGATCAGTGGCAAGAAGATCCCCAATGCGTTATATAGCGAAGGGAAGTAGCGATCTAAAATCATCTCGAGGATCTGTACCAGAGCCGCAATCACACCAATGAAAGTAATAAAGTTTAAGAAACTTAAATCAACACCTTCCATTAATGCATTTGCGCGTAGTACATAGTTGTAAACCAAGTTATTCAAAGGTACAGAAAGCCCCAGAACAACGGTTACCGCAATACCTAATCCAAATGCTGTTTTTACATTTTTAGATACCGCAAGGAAAGTACACATCCCTAAGAAGAACGCCAGTGCCATATTTTCAATAAAAACAGCACGAACAAATAAGCTTATATAATGTTCCATGGCAATTAGTCCTCTTCAACCTGTGCAGGTTTTAATGTACGTAATCCCCAAATTAGCAAGCCAATAATAAAGAAAGCACTTGGCGCTAATAGGAATAAGCCATTAGGTTGATACCAACCGCCGTTTTGGATAGATTCCATCACCGTAATGCCAAATAATTTACCTGAACCAAATAGCTCACGTAAAAATCCAACAAGGATCAAGATAACTCCATATCCTAGGCCATTACCGATACCATCCATAAAGCTTTCGATAGGTGGTGACTTCATCGCATAGGCTTCAGCGCGTCCCATCACGATACAGTTAGTAATGATAAGACCAACGAAAACAGAAAGCTGTTTAGATATTTCATAAGCGTACGCTTGTAAAACTTGGTCTACCACAATTACTAATGAAGCAATGATCGCCATTTGCACAATAATACGTACACTGCTGGGGATATAGTTGCGGATCAGTGAAATAAAGAAGTTTGAGAATGCCGTCACTAATGTTACCGCAATGGTCATTACTAATGCCGTCTCAAGCTTGGTTGTTACTGCTAATGCAGAACAGACCCCTAATACCTGTAAGGCAATCGGGTTATTATCTAACAACGGCCCGAGTAAAACGCGTTTGATCTCTTTTGTATCAGCCATTGATCTCTCCTTCACGAACTTTTTTCAGGAATGGGCCGAAACCTTTATCACCTAACCAAAAATCGAACATATGTTGAACGCCGTTAGAGGTTAAGGTTGCACCTGAAAGGCCATCAATACCATAAGGACTATCTGATGCCCCGCCACGTACGATTTTAATAGCAGGCACACCTTCTTCATTCAGTAAGCGTTTACCTTTCCACTGTGCCTTCCATTGCGGATTATCAACTTCTCCACCTAGCCCCGGCGTTTCACCATGAGAATAATAGGTAATCCCCTTCGCTGTTACACCATCAATATCTACCGCAACAAAGGCATACATGACCGACCATAGGCCTGAACCATAGACGGGCAGTACCACTTCTTGGGTTTTACCTTGATCATCAAGAACAAAGTAAACTTCTGCGGTATTGGCGCGACGACGAATTTTTGCAATATCTTCTTCAGGTGATAGTGCGATAGAGGTTTCATCGCTACGTAGTTCGCTATTTAAATCAAAGTCGCCTTTACTGTCTGTCAATTCGCCAGTTTTGAAGTTTACAATCTTAGCTTTAATGCGTGTATCGTAAACTTTGAGTACTTCACTGGCGCTCATCTTAGGCACCAATAAACCAGCAACATCTAGAATATTACGTTGTTTATCCAGTAGCTTTTGCTCTTCTTGCTTAGATTTAAGTCCAACAGCAGAGCCAGCCACTACCACGGAACAAACAAGACATAGAATAAATACAACGAGGAACGTTCTTCCGACGCTATCTTTGTTTTTTTCTTTAGCCACGAGCTTTTCTCCGCTTAATATTCGCCTGAACAACCACATAGTCAAACAGCGGTGCAAATAAGTTGGCGAATAAGATTGCTAGCATCATTCCTTCTGGGTAAGCCGGATTGACGACACGGATTAGCACAGCCATTACGCCAATTAAAATACCGTAAGCCCATTTGCCTTTATCAGTGAATGAAGCTGATACCGGATCGGTTGCCATAAACATCATACCAAATGCAAAGCCACCTAATACGAGGTGCCAGTGCCAAGGCATTGAGAATAATGGATTAGAGTCAGAACCAATCAAGTTAAACAGATATGACATTGCAATCATACCCACCATCACACCGGCAACAATGCGCCATGATGCGATACGAGCAAATAAAATGATTGCGCCGCCAATTAGGATCATCAGTGTTGAGACTTCACCAATAGAACCAGGGATATTTCCAAGGAATGCATCCATCCAAGAAATAGGCTGCTGAGTGACATTATTTAACAATGCACTTTGACCAGAAACAGACCATTGAGAGAGAGGAGTTGCACCAGAGAAACCATCAGCGGCAGTCCAAACAAGATCACCTGAAATTTGTGCCGGATAAGCAAAGAAGAGGAAAGCACGCCCTGCTAATGCGGGGTTTAAGAAGTTACGTCCTGTTCCACCAAAAATCTCTTTTGCAATTACGACACCAAAGGTGATACCTAAAGCAGCCTGCCATAATGGTAATGTGGGCGGCACAATTAACGCAAACAGAATAGAAGTAACAAAGAAACCTTCGTTAATTTCATGTCCGCGAATAAGGGAAAATAACACTTCCCAGAAACCACCTACCGCAAATACAACAAGATAGATAGGTAAAAAGTAAGTTGCCCCAAGGAGCATTTTACTTCCCCACCCAGCATCTGGTGTCAATGATGCACCTAAATACTGTGCAAGTGCATAGTGCCAATCAGAAGCAATCACTTGCTGTAACTCAGCACCACTATACAACTGATTAAGAGCAGGGATCGCTTGTTGACCAACGTTATACATTCCCCAGAACATCGCTGGGAAAACAGATAACCAAACAAGGATCATCATACGTTTTAGATCGATGGTATCGCGTACATGCGAACCATTACGTGTCACCGTACCCGGCGTATAAAAAACCGTTGTGACCGCTTCATAGAGTACATACCACTTGGCGTATTTACCACCGGGCTCAAAATGGTGCTCTACTTTTTCAAATAAATTTTTCAACCCCATGAGTTACCCTTCCTGCTCAATTTTGGTCAATACTTGGCGCAGTGCTGGGCCATACTCATATTTGCTTGGACAAACATAAGTACATAATCCCAAATCTTCTTCGTCCAATTCCAAACAACCTAATGCTTGAGCACTGTCAGTATCACCGACAATCAAATCACGTAACAAATGTGTTGCCATAATGTCTAATGGCATAACACGCTCATAGTTACCAATTGGCACCATTGAACGTTCACCACCATTCATTGTGGTTGTAAATGCAAAACGTTTGTTCTTTAAGAAGTGACCAATTGTGGTACGTGTAATGGAGAATTTATTAGTACCTGGATAACCCCAACCAAATAACTCTTTTTCACGACCTTCGCGTAATACAGAGACTTGGTTATGAAAACGGCCTAAATAGTGATGCGCTTCGTCCGATTTCCAACCCCATAAAATAGAGCCAGAAATAATACGATTATCACCATCGACTAATTGATCTTTCGTTAATTCATAAAGATCAGCACCTAAACAGGTACGTAATAATCGAGGGGCTTTAACTTGAGGTCCCGCTAATGCAACAACACGCTCGGTATATAAAGAGCCTGTAGTAAAGAGATACCCTATCGCAATAACATCTTGGTAGTTAAGATGCCATACCATTTTTTTCGCGCTGACTGGCTCTAAGAAATGGATATGAGTACCCACTAATCCCGCAGGATGAGGGCCAACAAATTGGTTATAGCTAATTTGTCCATCATTGAGTTTAGCCGGTGCTTTTTCACCATGACAAACATGCACCTTACCCTCTGTTAATTTACTTAAAACAATCAGACCATCGTTAAAAGCCTGCTCGTTTTGTTCAATGATCACAGTAGGATCTGCCGCTAATGGATTAGTATCCATCGCAGTGACAAAAATTGCCACCGGCGTGGTTCCTAATTTAGGGGAACGACTGTATGGACGTGTTCTTAACGCTGTCCATAAACCTGAATTTACTAGGTTTGTTTCTACCTGTTCACGGGTCAATTCTGAAAGTGATGAGCTATCATAACTGTCGAAAGTGACTTCTTCATCGCCGTCAACTTCAATAACAACGGATTGAAGTACACGGCGCTCACCGCGGTTAATGGCAACAACTTTACCACACGCAGGGCTTGTGAATATTACACCGGGGTTCTTTTTATCTTCAAAAAGAACCTGCCCTTTTTTAACATGCTCACCTTCCGAAACCATCATAGAAGGACGCATTCCGACATATTCTTCACCTAGCAAAGCTACGTGTCGAATCGCGGGTCCGTCTTCTATCACTTGGGCAGGCGCTCCTGCAATTGGGAGGTCGAGTCCTTTTTTAATTTTAATCATAAGATTTGCACAAGTTTATCAGTTAAACCCTAAGCTACAAATTCACCCCGAAAATGTAGCGACTCTGTAATAAAAACACCTTAAGGTAGTTTGATACCCTAAGTTATTTATCTCCGATAATTGTTACTATTTTCTCTTATTCTGCCGATCTGAATTTTATCATCTCAGTTTCAGCCTGTCTGACTATTCGAGTGATTTAGCTCAAGCAAATGGGAATATTATTTTGACTGAAACGTTAACAATTCGCATAAACCGAATTAAAATATCACATTTCTCGACCAACGATTAAGTTTTATACAGAATATTTTGTAATAGAAAAGAAACCATAGTAGATTTAAATTTACAAATTGATTGCTTCATTGCAATCTACAATCTAGTTTATCAACAAATTTTAAGCCTTTTTTTTGATAAAACCATGACCAGTCACGCAAAACAATTAATCATATTTTTAACAATAATATTAACCTCATTATTTGTTAACGCTGAAAATAGTTCAAAACTTCTTATCAAACCTGTTAAAAAAAGTACAGGAGAGCCCATCTATATTCAAATATTTAAAGAAGAAAACTTACTAGAACTGTATATAGAAAAACAGGATGGACAATTAGAGAAAATACGTACTTATCCCATTTGTAGCTATTCGGGAGGATTAGGTCCGAAGAAATATCAAGGTGATTTAAAAAGTCCCGAAGGCTTTTATCAAGTTAATCAAACTCAGCTTAACCCAAATAGTCGGTTTTATCGAGCAATTAACCTAGGATTTCCTAATCAATACGATCAAGAGCAAGGTTATACCGGTGATTTCTTGATGATCCACGGTGCTTGTAAATCAGTGGGTTGCTACGCAATGACCGATACTGTGATGGATGAAATCTACCAATATGCCGAACTTGCGCTGAAAAATGGCCAACAGAGCATTAATATTCATATTTTCCCTTTTAAAATGACAGCCGAAAATATGAAAAAATTCCAATACTCTGCCAATATGGATTTTTGGCAACAGTTAGCACCTGCTTACCAATATGTGGAAGAATACAAAAAGATCCCATCGATTAGTGTAAAAAACGGTCGCTATTTGGTGAATAATCGTGAGGCTATTTCTACATTAAATTTAGCTAAAAGTATCGATAGTAAATGGTTACAAAATTCGCAACCCACGATCAAATAAAACAAACTCACCAACAGGAATTTTTTGCCAAGATTCATTACCTGTTAAGGGTAATGTCGATATTACCGACACAATATCATCCGCTTTAGTGTGTTGCTGAAAATCAATTTCAATATCTTGATCCAGCAATTTGGCCTTACCAAAAGGAGCTTTACGGGTTATCCAGTGTAAATTAGTTGAACAATATGCCATAACAAACCGGCCATCGGATAACAACATATTAAACACACCTTTTTGTCGCAATTGATCAGCTAAAATAGCAATGAAACGAAAGACCGCTGGCCAATTAGATGGTGTTCTCTGGTAACGCTTTTCAAGCTGATTTAATATCCAGCAAAAGGCTTTTTCACTATCAGTCTGTCCTACCGCTCTAAAACGCCCTGTATCCAGTGATTGATAACCTTTAAGTTGTCCATTATGAGCATAAGTCCAATTTTTACCCCACAGTTCACGGGTAAAAGGATGCGTATTTTCTAAACTGACATTACCTCGATTAGCTTGGCGAATATGCGCAATGACAGCATGTGATTTAATGGGGTATTCTTGTACAAAACGAGCGACGGGTGAAACGGCACTAGCTTGTGGATCTTTAAATGTACGACATCCTAATCCTTCATAAAAGGTGATACCCCAGCCGTCTTTATGAGGGCCAGTTTTACCACCACGAGGAATGAGGCCACTTAAACTAAAATTGATATCAGTGGGTACATTTGCACTCATGCCCAACAATTCACACATCGCCCGCTCCTACTTACTCACGCTTTAATTATTCATATAAGGCAATATTACTATATCGTTATTTTTCCATTTCTTTTTCAATCAGCTGGATCAGAATATGAATAACTTTGATATGGATTTCTTGAATACGGTCGGCATAACCAAAATGAGGGACACGAATTTCAATATCTGCACTCCCTGCCATTTTTCCGCCATCTTTACCTGTTAGAGTAATAACTTTCATACCTTTTTCACGAGCGGCACTAATGGCTTTAATAATATTGCCTGAATTACCGGAAGTTGAGATCCCCAGTAATACGTCACCCTCTTTACCTACCGCTTCCACATAACGTGAAAAAACATATTCATAACCAAAGTCGTTACTCACACAAGAAATATGGCTCACATCAGAAATTGCGATAGCAGGATAACCGGGTCTATTTTCACGATAGCGCCCCGTTAATTCTTCTGCAAAATGCATGGCATCACAGTGTGATCCCCCATTACCACAGGATAAAACTTTGCCGCCTGCTTTAAATGAGTCTGCTAATAATACAGCTGCTTTTTGAATGGCTTCAATATTCGCATCATCTTGTAAAAAACGAGAGAGTGTATCTGCCGCTTCAGTTAATTCGCCACGAATAAGATCTTGGTACATAGGATTTTTACTCCAGAAAAGGGATCAAAAAATATCTATTTCTCAGTGTAACGGATCCAATGATACGAAAGAAGCACCTCTTTACCTACAAATGCTAACTTCTCTCATTTACGAATAATTTGTGAGCTACATTGTAATTAGAATGTAAAAATATTGCTAAAACTTGGTGACTGCATTAGATCTAAATAACACATAACAGGTCTGACCTCTGATGTCTTGCAAATACAGGAGTTTTATTATGACCCTACTCAGTATTGTGCTTTTCTTAGTTCTCATCGGTATACTTAGTTACCGAAAATACAGCCTTGTAGTAAGCAGTATCTTACTTATTGCTTATACTTTCGTGATGGGTTTAGCCAATATCTGGAGCTACTGGCTATTACTGCCCGTTGCATTGATATTATTACCATTCACTCTTCCTTCTATTCGCAAAGCATATATCTCAGCCCCTGCACTAAAGGCTTTCCAAAAAGTGATGCCATCTATGTCTAAGACAGAGCAAGAGGCCATTGATGCGGGAACAACATGGTGGGAAGGTGAATTATTCCGTGGAGCACCAGATTGGAAACAACTTCACAATTATCCTAAGCCACAACTTACCGCTGAAGAACAAGCTTTTCTGGATGGTCCAGTTGAAGAAGTTTGTCGCATGACCAATGATTTCCAAATCACACATGAACTAGCTGATTTACCTCCTGAGATTTGGCAATATTTAAAAGACCATCGTTTCTTTGCGATGATTATCAAAAAAGAGTATGGCGGATTAGAGTTTTCTGCCTATGCACAATCTCGTGTACTGCAAAAGCTCGCGGGTGTTTCTGGTATTCTCGCCATCACTGTAGGTGTACCTAATTCATTAGGTCCAGGTGAGTTATTGCAACATTATGGTACTGATGAGCAGAAAAAACGTTACTTACCTGGTTTAGCCAAAGGTGATGAAATTCCATGCTTTGCATTAACCAGCCCTGAAGCAGGCTCTGATGCTGGCGCTATCCCCGATAGTGGTGTGGTTTGTATGGGGGAGTGGCAAGGTGAGCAAGTCCTTGGTATTCGTCTCACATGGAATAAACGCTATATTACTTTAGCACCTATAGCCACAGTATTAGGACTCGCTTTTAAACTTCGCGATCCAGACCATCTACTGAGTGATGATGAAAACCCCGGTATTACTTGTGCTTTAATTCCAACCGACGTAAAAGGGGTAGAAATTGGTCATCGCCATTTCCCACTCAATGTTCCTTTTATGAATGGTCCCACTCGTGGTAAAGATGTTTTCGTTCCTATCGATTTTATTATCGGTGGTCCAAAAATGGCAGGCCAAGGTTGGAGAATGCTGGTGGAATGTCTTTCAGTCGGTCGTGGTATCACACTGCCATCTAACTCCACTGGAGGCTTAAAAAGTGCAGCAATGGCAACAGGTGCTTACTCTCGAATTCGTCGTCAATTTAAGCTTCCTATCGGGAAGATGGAAGGAATTGAAGAGCCATTAGCGCGCCTTGCTGGTAATGCTTATCTCTTGGACGCAGCTTCAACCTTAATTACCACAGGTATTATGTTAGGAGAAAAGCCTGCCGTACTTTCTGCAATCGTAAAATATCATTGTACCCATAGAGCGCAACGCGGGATTATTGATGCAATGGATATTGTTGGTGGAAAAGGGATTTGTCTTGGCCCTTCTAACTTTGTGGCTCGCTCTTATCAAGGCTCCCCCATCGCCATTACAGTGGAAGGCGCTAATATTCTCACTCGTAGCATGATCATTTATGGACAAGGGGCTATTCGTTGCCACCCTTATGTTTTAGATGAAATTGCAGCAGCTAGAGATAACAACTTACACGACTTTGATCATGCCTTATTTGGTCACTTAGGCCATGTTGCCAGTAATACATTACGTAGCCTTTGGTTAGGTATCACTAATGGTCGCTTAAGTACCGCGCCAACAAAAGATGAAACTCGTCGTTATTACCAACAAATTAACCGGCTCAGTGCCAACATGGCGTTACTTTCTGATGTTGCCATGGGGGTTTTAGGTGGTAGTTTAAAACGTCGTGAACGTATTTCTGCAAGGCTTGGCGATATTTTAAGTCATATTTTCCTCGCCTCTGCGGTGCTAAAACGTTATGAGGATGAAGGTCGTAATACCGCTGATTTACCACTGGTACACTGGAGTATTAAAGAGTGTTTATACCAAGCAGAAAATGCCATTGATGAGCTATTACGCAATTTCCCAAATCGTTTTATTGCAGGAGCCCTGCGCGCCATTATTTTCCCTCTAGGTAAAGTGCAGAAACTGCCTTCAGATAAGTTAGATAGTAAAGTGGCTCAAATTATCCAACAACCTTCTGAAACCCGTGATCGTATTGGTAAAGGGCAATTCCTCACACCCAGTGAGCACAATCCTCATGGCTTAATGGAAGAAGCTCTGCTCGATATTTTAGCCGCAGAGCCACTGTTTGAACGTATCTGTCGACTCTATGAAAAGAAATTTAGCTTCACTCAATTAGATAAATTAGCGGATAAGGCTTTAGCTGATAAACGAGTGACTCCCGAAGAAGCAGATATCTTACGCAAAGCGGAGCAAAGCCGTTTACGTAGTATTAATGTGGATGAATTTGACTTTGATGCCTTGGCGGTGCCGGCAAAAAAGTCGTCAACTGATACAATAAAAACAGATAAAGCAGCCTAATTATGCCGTTATGTTCGTCAATAAATAGTCTGCCATTTAACGACTGAAACACGGATACAACACCTCATTATTTTAATTTAATAATGAGGTGTTTTTTATTGGGAGATGATCACACTGGGAGGAATAGTAAAAGTTACAGGTTAATTTCTAGCGCTAATAGCTCTTCAATGGTTTGACGACGTCTAATTAATTGAGGTATGCCCTGTGAAATTAACACTTCAGGAATAAGGGGACGACTATTATAGTTAGATGACATTGATGCACCATAAGCCCCCGTATCATGAATAACTAAGTAATCACCAACTTCTGCCGGAGGCAATAAACGAGGAGCAACCATTCCTCCTTCTTGCTGGGTAAACACATCACCAGATTCACAAAGAGGCCCTGCAACTATGGTTTCTTGTTGAAACTCGCTAGATTTTAATTGGCCGTATTTATCTAATAATGTGATTTGATGGTAACTACCATACATAGCTGGGCGCATTAAATCACTAAACCCTGCATCCACCAGCACATAATGACGATTTCCCATCGACTTAACCGCCCTTACTTGTGACACTAACACGCCAGACTCAGCCACTAAAAAGCGTCCTGGTTCAATTTCCAGTTCAATATCATGCCCAAGGTGTTGCGCTATACGTTGACGCGCACTATCCCATAAAGAGAAATAGTGGTTTAAATCGACTCTTTTATCTCCTTGCTGATAAGGTGTTGACAATCCCCCACCGGCCGAGATGGCTTTAATATCAACATTAGAGGTGAGTACTTGCTCAACCATTGCATCACAGACACTCGCTAAATGTTGATAATCAACCCCTGAGCCAATATGCATATGGAAACCAACCAAACTCAAATTGTATTGATTAATTACCGCTAATGCTTCTGGCACATCTTCATACCAAATACCATGTTTGCTATTTTCCCCACCCGTATTGGTCTTTTGGCTATGTCCATGACCAAACCCAGGATTTATTCTTATCCACACCGCGTGCCCTTGATGACGTTCTCCAAGTTGGCGAAGCATATCAATAGAACCTGCATTAACCGGAATATCTAATTCAACCACACGTTCAATCGTTTTTTCATCGAGTAAATCGGCGGTAAAGATAATTTCACTACGCTCGCGACCACCTTGGAAACCGGCAACCAACGCCCGCTCAATTTCACCTAGTGAGACAGAATCAACTTTAACGCCCTGCTGTTTCATTAACCGTAAAATATGAATGTTAGAGCAGGCTTTTTGTGCAAAACGAACCACATCAAAGGCTTTTAATTGCTCAATATGTTCAGAAATAGTCTCACCTTGATAGATCCATAATGGCGTGCCATAAGTTTGTGCTAATTGAGATAGGATCGCATTGTTGGATATTGTCATCATTTTTTACTCAGCAATGTAGGGTGAATAAAAATATTATTAAGCAATTAAAGCGGGAATAAAAATATCAAATTAGCTATAGTCTATTCATCTGTGATATAGGATAAAATTTATGAAAACTCCATTTAGTTGGCGACATATTGAAATTTTTCATGCAGTGATGACCACACAAAACCTAACCGAAGCGGCAGATTTACTGAAAACGTCTCAACCCACAGTCAGTCGCGAACTATCACGTCTTGAACAGCTATTGTCATTTAAGCTATTTGATAGAATTAAAGGTCGCCTACAACCTACCACGGAGGGATTAAGATTTTTTGAAGAGGTACAGCGCTCTTATTATGGACTTGAGCGCATTATTACCGCAGCCAATAGTATTCGCCATTTTCATCAAGCGGAATTAAATATCACCTGTTTACCGGCATTTGCTCAATCACTATTACCCTCAATTTGCCAACAATTTCTCAGCCAATATCCCGAGGTTAATTTAACGATAGTGCCACAGGAGTCTCCTTTATTAGAGGAGTGGTTATCTGCACAACATTATGACTTAGGGCTAACAGAGCACACACAAACACCTGCCGGAACCCAACAAGAAACACTGCTAACGTTAAATGAAGTCGCTATTTTGCCAAAGTCTCATGTATTAAGTAAAAAAGCATTACTACAGCCACAAGACTTTCATCAAACTCGTTTTATCAGCTTATCTGCTAATGATAGTTATCGACAACTTATTGATGCTATGTTTATTAAACAGGGGATCACTCGACAATTGATCATGGAAACACAAAGTGCGGCCTCAATTTGTGCCATGGTGAGTAAAGGCATTGGTGTTTCTATCGTTAACCCTATTACTGCCCTTGATTATCAATATAGTGATCTCTGTATACGGCCACTGAGTTTTACCATTCCATTTACGGTGAGTTTGATCACACCATCTCATCGCCCCTCATCACAACTTGTGCGCTATTTTATTGATGTGATGAAAACCACTTTAGCCAATTATCCAAAACAATTAACTCACGCGTTCACCCGATAATGACAACCAATGAGGCGAAGAGGCAAACCAGTCAACCAGAAAATCCAGTAAAACACGCACGGCTGCGGGCATATTTTGTCGGCTCGCTAACACGGCATAAATTCCCATAGGCTGTGGCTGATAATCCGCTAACAAAATTTCTAACTCACCCCGTTCAAGATAGGGTTTTGCCGAGCAGTAAGGTTGTAAGGAGACTCCGGCACCTTGCAAAGTGGCTTGCAATAACACAACCGACTCATTGGCACTTAAATTACCACCTACAGGAACAGAATAACGCTCATCACCTAAACTAAACTCCCACAAGCTACTGCCAAAAAAGCGATATGTGAGACATTGATGATAAGTCAAATCATCCGGCGTGTTAGGGATACCATGTTTAGCTAAATAATCTTTATGAGCACAAACCACAGAAAGACATTTTGCTAAAGGGCGGGCTATCAGATTAGGCTCTAAATGGTTGGTAATACGCAATGCAATATCAATACGCTCTTCAATAAGATTGACTGTCTGATTAGATATCTGCAAATCGACTGCAATAAGAGGATAAAGTTGTATAAATTCAGTTATAGCCACAGATAATGCACAATTAGCGAGTGATTGTGCCGTTGTAATACGCACCAGCCCACTGATTTGGTGACTCTCTTTGGGAATATTCGCGGGAATACGCTCGGCCATCTCTAGCAGTTGTAAACTTTGTTGATAAACTAATTCTCCCACGGAAGTCAGACTCTGCTTACGGGTTGTTCTATGCAACAAACGCACCCCAGCCCACTCCTCCATTTCATTAAGATAGCGCGTCACCATTGCTCTAGACATACCTAGATAATCAGCAGCTTTAATCATGCTACCTTGCTTAACGATGGTCACAAAAACCTCTGATGCTTTAATTTTGTCCATATTATTTGCTCGATTTATGCAACAATGTATTCACCAAAACAGGGTTTTTCTCCCATTTCATGCAACCTATTATAGAACGCATCAACATGATGGAGAAAATAAAGATGAAAAAATTACTTCCTTTAACACTTGCAACTACTGCGTTTTTCGCCACTTCTGTTATGGCAACAGAGTTAACATTAGATATCTACAATCCCGGTGATGCCAGTGTATTCCCTGTTTCATCTGAAATCATTTATGGTGATAAAGATGCTGTCTTAATCGATGCTCAATTCCAAAAAAATGATGCTCAAGCCTTAGTCGATAAAATTAAAGCATCAGGGAAAAATTTAACTTATATCTATATCAGCCATTCTGATCCCGATTTTTATTTTGGGTTAGATGTCATTACTGAAGCATTTCCAAATGCTAAAGTGATTGCCTCAGCTCCCACCGTCAAAATCATTAATGAAACCCAAGCAGGAAAACTTGCCTACTGGGGGCCTGTCCTCAAAGACAATGCCCCTAAAAAAGTTATCATTCCTGAAGTCGTTACTGGTGATAGTTTTTCTCTTGAAGGTGAAAAACTCTATATCAAAGGATTAGATAGCCAATCTCCAGAAAGAACCTATGTTTATGTGCCAAAACTGAATGCTATTATGGGTGGGGTAATACTGTCTGAAAATATTCATGTGTGGCTAGCAGATACTCAATCTAAAGCACAACGCCAATATTGGCTAGAAGCGTTACAACAGATTAAAACGTTATCACCTAAAACGGTTATTCCGGGACATTATGTTCCAAAAAGCAATTATGATATGCGTTCTGTTGATTTCACAATGAATTACCTTAAAGAGGCAGAAACTAAACTCGCTGAAACTCAAAACTCAGAACAATTTATTGCTGCGATGGAAAAAAGTTATCCTGACTTAGCAGATAAATCGAGTTTAGAGCTTAGCGCAAAAGTCCTTAAAGGAGAGATGAAATGGCCTCAGTAAGCCATGTGAACCAAGAAAATAGCACCAAAAAGCTGCACTATATTTACGATCCACTTTGTGGGTGGTGCTACGGCATTGCCCCACTTATTGAAGTAGTGAGTCACGAATACCCACATGTACTAACACTACATGGTGGGGGATTATTTACCCCGACAAGAAAAGTGACAGGGGGCGATGCATGGAAAGAGCATGTTACCCCTATCGATGAACGTATTAGCCAGTTATCGGGGCAAGTTTTTAGTCAGCAATACCGCAATAACCTCGCCAATACAGAGATGACATTAAACTCACTGATGCCAATTGCAGCGATATTGGTAGCAAGAAAAATGGGCGATAGAGATGTTATGTTATTAAAAGCGTTACAAGATGCCTATTATCTTGATGGATTAAATATTAGTGATAAAGATGTGCTATTTTTTATCGTACAAAAACTCGGGTTTGATATCACCCTTTTTTCGACGCTATTTACGCAAGTAAATGAGTATGAAATAACTCAACATATACAGCAAACTCAACAATTAATGCATCAAGTAAATGGTCGTGGTTTCCCAACGCTATGTATTGAAGATAACCAAACCTACCAGTTGATCCCAGTAGAGAATTATTTTGGCGATACAAAAAGTTGGACTTCTTTTCTAAAACAAACGCTGTAATACCTTACTGAAAATAGAGTAAATAATGATAGAGACTTGAAGGTGTAGACAAATTCTACACCTCACTCTTATTTAATATTCAGCAAGAAATATTAGCCTATTCAATACATTATTATTGTCTTTACTCTTAAAACAACTATCGCTGAAAATGCAAGGCAAGAGCCAAAGGCAATCTGCTTTATCTTCACATTAGTAAAAGCCCAAATAAGCATATAAATAACAATCCCTAATAGTGCAGCGAAAAAGAGGATATAAGGTAATAGTTCTGTTCCACACCAAGCGCCTATGGCACTAAAAAGCTTTACATCCCCGAACCCCAAAATAGCCTCTTGATATATCCAATAACCGAGCCAATAAATACTATAAAAAAACAAGCTTGCGACTAAACAGCCATAAAAAGAGCAAGTTGAAGAAATCACGCCATAAGGCGTTAAATTAAGCGTAATTCCAAAGAAAAGTAACCAAAAAGTTAAGTTATCAGGTAGCTGAAGATAATCTGCATCGAAAAACGAGAGAGTTAAGAGGTAAAAACTAAACAATAGAAATAATATTAATAATGAATAATTAGAAATAGTAAAAGACCAATAAAAACAGATAATTAAATAGACTTGCCACAATTGCTGATAACGAATAGGTGAGAGGCGTGCTAAAACAGAGGTAGAGAAATAATCGCTATACCCTTTTAAAAAGGTAAAAAAGGCCATTGTAATCATGATGTTTTGCGGTAATAACATAAATATCTATCCTTGATATTTGCGAGTTCCTAATCTAGGACTCTAAAATAGAATGCTATTACTTCCAAGCAATGGTTGTTTTATCATATTGCAAACATGAAGTTTTACGACAAATCTCGCAAATAAAATCCAGCTATAATGATAGAAAAAGCCACCTGATAACTTGCATGAGCTAATGGCATGCGTATGATGCATATCACAATATCTTGTTTATCATGGTTAACATTTTACGTAAGGGTTTCACGTTATGCGTATTCCTCGCATTTATCATCCAGAGCCACTCAGTGCAGGTACACAAACTTCATTAGCAGAAGAAGCTGCAAATCACGTTGGACGAGTATTAAGAATGTCAAAAGGCCAAAAACTGGCACTTTTTGATGGCTCCAATCAAGTATTTGATGCTGATATTATCGAAAGCAGCAAAAAATCAGTGATTGTGCAGATTAATGAAGGACAAATGGATGATAGAGAATCCCCACTTGATCTCCATTTAGGCCAAGTACTTTCACGTGGTGAAAAAATGGAGTTTACTATCCAAAAGTCCGTTGAATTAGGTGTTAACACTATTACTCCGCTGATCTCTGAACGTTGTGGTGTTAAACTAGATCCTAGTCGTTTAGAAAAAAAGCATCAGCAATGGCAAAAAATTATTATCTCAGCCTGTGAACAATGTGGCAGAAATAAAATTCCACAGCTTATGCCGGTGATGTCATTAGAGGCGTGGTGTGCCCAAACGGATGATAGCTTAAAACTTAATTTACACCCTAGAGCAAGCCAAAGTATTAATACCTTGCCACTTCCAGTTAAAAAAGTACGACTATTAATTGGCCCTGAGGGGGGATTATCCCCTGAAGAAATTGCCATGACAGCAAAATACCATTTTACTGATATTTTATTAGGTCCTCGTGTATTAAGAACTGAAACAACAGCACTCACCGCAATCACCGCTTTGCAGGTTCGGTTCGGCGATCTGGGATAAAGGAGAAATAATGATTAAATTAGGTATTGTGATGGATCCTATTTCATCCATCAAAATTAAAAAAGATACCAGCTTTGCCATGTTACTCGAAGCACAGCGCCGTGGTTGGGAAATCCATTATATGGAAATGAACGATCTTTATCTTAATCAAGGTGAAGCCCGTGCTCACACACGTCTGTTAAGTGTAGAAGAAAACCCTGAAAAGTGGTTTGAATTTGGTCAAGAGCAAGATATTGCGTTAGGCTCCCTTGATACCATTTTAATGCGTAAAGATCCCCCATTCGATACCGAATTTATCTATGCTACCTATATTCTTGAACGTGCTGAAGATATGGGGACTTTAATTGTTAATAAACCACAAAGCTTACGTGATTGTAATGAAAAACTCTTTACAGCATGGTTCCCTTCATTAACGCCAAATACATTAGTCACTCGAGAAGCCAAACACCTTCGTGCTTTCCATGAAAAACATGGTGATGTGATTTTTAAACCACTTGACGGTATGGGTGGCGCTTCTATTTTCCGCCTGAAAAAAGATGATCCAAACGTCGGTGTTATTATCGAAACCTTAACAGAGCACGGTCACCGTTTCTGTATGGCTCAGAATTTCTTACCAGAAATTGTTGATGGTGATAAACGTATTCTGGTAGTTGATGGAGAGCCGGTTCCTTATTGCTTAGCCCGTATCCCTGCCAAAGGGGAAACCCGTGGTAACTTAGCTGCAGGTGGCCGTGGAGAAGCGCGCCCATTAACAGAAAGCGATTGGGCAATTGCACGCCAAGTAGCACCTATCTTAAAACAAAAAGGCCTTATTTTTGTTGGATTAGATGTTATTGGTGATCGTTTAACGGAAATTAATGTTACAAGCCCAACTTGTGCACGTGAGATTGAAGCAGCTTATCCTGAGGTTTCTATTACAGGTATGTTAATGGATGCTATTGAAGCTCGCCTTAACAAGAAAAACTAATTTTTAAACGATGTGTTTTAAGGTTTAAAAGTCTTTACCTAGCCCTTATATTAAACATTATCAATAGGGCTAGGTTTTTTAATAAAAACAATCAGAGAACAGTATTACTATTATGAATTTACTCAACCATTTTCTTATTGCTATGCCATCATTAAGCGATCCGCTCTTTCAACGCTCGGTCGTCTATGTTTGCGAACATAATGAAAACGGTGCAATGGGTTTAGTTATTAATAAGCCGATTGAAGATATCTCTATTGAAAGTGTCTTAGAGCAGTTGGAGATATTCTCAGCAGATAGAGATAGTGCGATTAGCTTACAAAAACCGGTTATGTCTGGTGGCCCTGTAGCGGAAGAGCATGGTTTTATCTTACACACCCCTGTTTCTGGTTTTAGCTCAAGTATTAAAATCAGCGATAGCACCATGATCACCACATCAAAAGATGTGCTAGAAACATTAGGCACAGCAAGACAGCCTGAAAAAACCTTAGTCTCATTAGGATATTCCAGTTGGGAAAAAGGCCAGCTTGAGAGAGAAATTTTAGAAAATAGTTGGCTTACCGTTGAAGCAATCCCACAAATCATTTTTGATACCCCAATTGCAGAGCGTTGGCATAAAGCCGCCGAACTAATTGGTATCGATATCCACACAATTTCACCAACGGCTGGTCATGCATAATGTCAAATAGAACGGTAATGGGGTTTGATTTTGGCACCAAAAGTATTGGAGCCGCAATAGGTCAAGAAGTTACAGGGACAGCAAGGCCATTAGCCTCCTTTAAAGCTAAAGATGGTATTCCAGATTGGAGTCAAATCGAAAAAATCATTAAAGAATGGCAGCCGGATTTAGTGGTGGTGGGTTTGCCTCTTAATATGGACGGTACAGAACAGCTAGTGACTACCCAAGCCAAAAAATTTGCTAATCGCTTACATGGACGCTTTGGCGTACAAATCGCCTTACATGATGAGCGCCTTAGCACAGTAGAAGCCCGTGCTCACCTTTTTGAACAAGGGGGGTATCGCTCTTTAGATAAAGGCAGTGTTGATGCAACTTCTGCCGTTATTATTTTAGAAAGCTGGTTTGAACGGCAGTATTAATTTTCTTCATTGATGTGCTCATTGAGCAAACCTTCATATTGACGTTGTTGGCGACTTAAAGTGAAGGTTTGCATGCCATATTCAAACCCAGTTTGCATTAATGTCGTCACTTGATGATATTTCCCTTCTCTGATCAGATGTGCAATCCCCTGCGTCATATACATCACTTCAAACAGGGCAACACGCCCGCCTTGTGTTGCTGGAACCAATTGCTGAGAAATAATTGCTTTTAAGCTTCCAGCTAATTGTGCCGAGATCCATTGTCGTTCATTGGATGAAAATACATTAGTGACACGCTCTAACGTTTGAACAACGCCTTGCGTATGTAATGTTGCTAGTACTAAATGCCCCGTTTCAGCCGCAATTAATGCCATTTTAATACTTTCTAGATCTCTTAATTCCCCTAGCATAATTACATCGGGATCTTGACGTAATGCGGCTTTTATTGCACTCGCTATATTTTGTACATCGCGCCCTATTTCACGTTGTTGGATAATGCTTTGCTTATTGGTGTAAATAAACTCTATTGGCGCTTCCAAAGTAAGAATATGCTGACGCTTATGCTGATTGAGATAATCAATCATCGCTGCTAATGTGGATGATTTACCACTCCCTGTTGCTCCCGTCACTAAAATAAGTCCATTAGAAACATTATCTAATAATGCAGTGATTGATTTTGGTACGCGTAGTGATGTTAATGTCGGGAGCTGTGAATTTATCACTCTTAGTACTGCGGATATCCCTAATTGTTGGCGAAATAAATTCACTCGTAAGCGCTGCCCCTCAGCAAGAGTTATCGCCGTATCAACTTGCCCCTCCTTACCAAAAAATTGCAATTGCGCTGTGGTCAGATAAGGTGTTATCCATTTGAATAGCGTATCAGAAGTAATAGGTTTACATTGATTTTGTTGATAAAGTACGCCATTGATCCGTAATCGTGGCACATCGCCACAACAAAGGTGCAGATCGGAAGCATTATGCTTTACACTATATATAATTAATTTTTCCATATTCATCTTATTATCTCCTGAGTTGCCATGAATACTATTAAACAGAATCTCGTCAATGTCAGGTCTCACATTGACACCGCAGCGCAAAAATGCGGACGTTCTCCAGACGAAATAACTCTACTTGCAGTTAGTAAAACTAAGCCTGTGAGCGATATCGAAAAAGCAATTGCATGTGGACAAACTGAATTTGGTGAAAACTATGTGCAGGAAGGTGTAGATAAAATCAGCTATTTTGCTGAAAACAAAAATTTAGTTTGGCACTTTATTGGCCCATTGCAGTCCAATAAAACACGTCTTGTTGCTGAACATTTTGCCTGGTGCCATACCATAGATAGATTAAAAATAGCGCAAAGATTAAGTGATCAACGTCCAACTAAGTTACCGCCACTCAATGTTTTGATCCAAATAAATATTAGTGATGAAAACAGTAAATCAGGGATCTCTCTTACCGAGCTTGATGGCCTTGCTGCACAAATATCCATTCTGCCAGGGATCAAACTGCGCGGACTAATGGCTATTCCTGCCCCAGAAAATGACTATAACAAGCAAGTCGAGGTACTAGAAAAAATGCATCAGGCATTTAAACAGTTACAAAATCAGTACCCCGATATTGATACATTGTCGATGGGAATGACTGGTGATATGGAAGCAGCAATTGCCTGTGGCTCAACACTGGTACGCATTGGAACGGCCATTTTTGGCGCTCGTGATTACGCCAATAAATAAAAAAGAGGTTAAATTAGTATGGAACATCGCAATATCGCTTTTATTGGTGCTGGAAATATGGCACACGCTATTATTGCAGGACTGATTAATGGTGGTTATCCCGCAAAAAACATTACGGTAAGTTCACCTTCTGAGGTTCGACGTGAGCCTTTAGAAAAAGAGTTTGCCATACAGAGTACTTGCGACAACATCAGTGCTGTTGAAAATGCCGATGTCATCGTATTAGCCGTCAAACCGCAAATGATGGCTGAAGTTTGTAAGCCATTACAACATATCGATTTTAGTCAAAAATTAGTACTAACCATTGCCGCGGGTATTCCAGCTTCTCGTTATAATGATTATTTAGCCACTTCGCTACGACTGATCCGCATCATGCCAAATACCCCAGCACTGGTTGGCAAAGGGTTAAGCGGTATGTTTGCTCAAAACACTATTACCCCTGAAGATAAACAATTTGCTGATGCGTTAATGAAAAGTGTCGGTACGACGGTTTGGGTAGAGCAAGAATCAGCTATCAATGATATTATCGCCGTTGCGGGTAGTGCGCCTGCTTATTTCTTCTTGTTTATGGAATCTATGCAACAAGAAGCCGAGCGCTTAGGTTTTTCAGCCGACGTAGCAAGAGCTATTGTACAACAAGCAGCCAGTGGCTCTACTGCATTAGCTGAAAAACAAAATAGCTTACCTTTTTCAACATTACGTGAACAAGTAACGTCAAAAGGTGGCACAACAGCTGCAGCATTGGCACAATTCTATGCAGGTAAATTACCTGAGAATGTTGCTTTAGCGATGCAAGCGGCGATTAAACGAGCGCAAGAAATGGAAAAACAGTTTTAATTTCATCAGGGCCAACTAATGAACTTTTTAAATTTCGTCATTCTGACTCTTATTCAACTCTATATTTCCGTGCTACTACTTCGTGTATGGATGCAATGTGTAAGAGCTGATTTTTATAATCCGTTTTCACAATTTGTGGTTAAAATTACCCAACCTGTTGTGCGTCCATTAAGAAGAATTATCCCCTCTATTGGCTCTATTGATAGTGCTTCGGTCATCTTGGCATATGTTTTAGTGTTATTAGAAATTATCCTCCCTTCTTACTTATCCGGAGCAGGTGGTGCTATTCCGTTTTCTTTAGTCCTACCCTTCGCATTTATTGAATTACTCACCGCAGCAGGTAAGATTATTTTTTGGATGATTATCATCCGTGCAATTCTCAGTTGGGTCAGTCAAGGACGTAATCCTATCGATCATCTGCTCTTCCAATTAACTGAGCCTTTAATGGCCCCTATTCGCCGTGTTATTCCGGCAATGGGAGGATTAGATTTCTCAGCCATGATTGTTATCCTGATCCTTTATGCCCTTAATTATTTACGTGTAGATGTTTTACAGTGGCTAATCAACATGACACTTTACTAAGGAAGATAATATGCAAAAAGTGGTTCTTGCTACTGGAAACCCCGGTAAAGTAACAGAGTTAGCCTCATTACTCGCTGATTTTGGTTTAGATATTGTCGCACAAACTGAGCTAGGTGTTGGCTCAGTTGAAGAAACAGGTCTTACTTTTGTAGAAAACGCACTAATTAAGGCGCGTCATGCTGCCAAAGTAACAGGTTTACCGGCTATAGCTGATGATTCGGGGATCTCGGTTGATGCATTAGGTGGTGCTCCGGGCATTTACTCTGCTCGTTATGCTGGTATTGAGGCAACCGATCAGCAAAATGTAGATAAATTACTCGAAGCAATGAAAGATGTTCCCGCAGAGAAACGTCAAGCTCAGTTTAACTGTGTGTTAGTTTATCTACGCCATGAAAACGATCCCACTCCTCTGATTTTCCATGGTATTTGGCAAGGTGTGTTAACTCAAGAAATGCAAGGTGATGGTGGATTTGGTTATGATCCTATTTTCTTTATCCCTGAGCTAAATTGCACTGCGGCACAATTAACCAGAGAGCAAAAAAATCAATACTCTCACCGTGGTAAAGCACTAAAACTAATGTTGGATGCACTTAAGAATGCTTAAGTTACCACCATTAAGTTTGTATATTCATATTCCTTGGTGTGTACAAAAATGCCCTTATTGTGATTTTAATTCTCACACCTTAAAAGGCGAAGTTCCACATCAGGAATATGTGCAACATCTGCTCAATGATTTAGATGCTGATCTTACTCATGTTGGCTCTCGTGAAGTGCAAACTATCTTTATTGGTGGTGGCACGCCAAGCCTATTAAGTGCTGAATCAATGGCCGATTTACTGTATGGCGTAAAAGAGCGCATAGCCGTTGCTCCTGATGCTGAAATTACGATGGAAGCCAATCCTGGTACGGTTGAAGCTGAACGATTTGCCGGTTTTCAACGGGCGGGAATTAACCGTATATCCATTGGCGTACAAAGTTTTGGTAATGATAAACTGATCCGCTTAGGGCGCATTCATGATGCCGATGAAGCTAAAAATGCCGCGAGACTAGCAAAAGAGTTAGGCTTACGTAGCTTTAATCTTGATTTAATGCATGGCTTACCTGACCAATCATTATCTCAAGCACTCTCAGATCTACAGCAAGCAATCGCTTTATCTCCCCCACATCTTTCTTGGTATCAATTAACTATTGAACCCAATACACAATTTGGCTCCCGTCCGCCTAAATTACCTGATGATGATATGTTATGGGATATTTTTTCTGAAGGTGACAAATTACTTACCGCAGCAGGATATCAACAATATGAAACATCGGCTTATTGTAAGCCAGGTTTTCAATGTCAACATAACCTAAACTATTGGCGTTTTGGGGATTATTTAGGTATTGGCTGTGGTGCTCATGGAAAAATAAGTTTTGCCGATGGCCGAATTATGAGAACGGTAAAAACCAAACATCCTAAAGGTTTTATGGCAGGACGTTATCTTCACCAGCAAAATTGGGTTGATAATGATGACCGTCCATTTGAATTTTTTATGAACCGTTTTCGGTTATTAGAAGCTTTTCCTCGGCAAGATTTTAGCGACTACACGGGGCTTGCACAAGAGACTATCCGTAGGCAAATTGATGAAGCACTCGCATTAGGTTATATCAGTGAAACAGAAACCCATTGGCAGATAACGCCCCACGGTAAACTGTTTCTTAATTCATTACTTGAACTCTTTCTTTAATACGATAATTCACTTATTTCGTTAATAAACAAATGCCCATACTGTTCATTTACACTATGGGCATAATTTATTTATCGGCGCTTATAACCACTATCACTGATTTTAAAGTGCACTTTGCACCGCTTCAATTTGCTGAGTAAGACTTTCTAATCCACCACCAGAGAGATACCAAAGATCAGATTGCAGATAAACAATACCACCATTTTTATAAGCAGAAGTTGTTTTCACTTCATCATTTTCAAAGGTGTTTTTCTCTAATTTACCGGCACCAATGGCTTCACTGCGATCGATAATAAAAATAACATCCGGATTTACTTTGGCGATCATTTCAGAAGTAACCACGCGACGTTTGCCTTTCTCTTCTTCAGCAACAGGTGGTAATTCTGCTTTCTTCGCTTTAACCACATCGTAAATCACGCTTTGGTTATTGGGCATTAAATTGCCTGCATTGTGCAGTAAGACCAACACTTTTTTATCTGATCCTGCCGCTTTTTTCTGAGCCTGTTCAATCACGGTATTCAATGTTGCTAATTGTGCTTGAGTAGCTTGTTGCTTATCAAATAATTCACCTATTAATTGAATATTCGCTTCCACTGAATCAAGATAATTCGCACTATTTGCGCCTAAATTAATCGTGGGGGCAATGTTTGTGAGTTTCTCATAAGAAGCGCCTTGACGACCGGTAATAATAATTAAATCAGGTTTAAGCTCAGCGAGTTTCTCAAAATCAGGGGCTTTCATTCCCCCAACATTAGCTACATCATTCGCAATACGCCCTTTAATATATTCAGGTGCATTTCCTAATGGTAAACCAACCACTTTATCCGCTAAACCTAATGCAACTAAAGAGTCATATAGACCAAAATCAAATAGTACAACCTTAGACGGATTTTTAGATACTGCGGTTTCACCTAATAAGTGCTTGATAACAACTTTATCATTTTGCTGTTCAACAATTTGATTAGGCTGGTATGTAACTGAGGTATTACTTAATGCAGAAAAACTGCTAACTGACAGAAGAGAGGCAGTAACTAACGCAAGGATCTTTTTCATGAATTTAGCCCTGTTTAAGTGGAATACTTAAGCAGGGCATTCTAAACAGCTTACTTTACATGTCAATCGAATAAGAATGATTTTCATTGTTATTTTCAACTATTGTGAATCAACAATCTATAACTCTTATTTACTATAAGGATAAAGCTATTTGTTTAGTGAATTTATCAATTCGACACGTTGGTTTTCCATTTGGGTGATTTTATTACATGCCTGCTGCCCAAATTGATTAAATGAAGCTTCTTGTTGCTTCCACTCTTTTCCGATGATTTGTTGAAAACCATCAAGATTACCTAATAATCCACTTAAGGCTTTTTTCCTATCACCACTCGCAGCAGCTAGTAATTGTTTTTGACCTAATTCATTAATGCTATCTTGCAACATCCCCCCAAGGCTACTCTCAATTATTTCTCGCCCTTTGGTTTCGACCTGTTTAATCGCTTGAGCATGGAATGTGACATTATCAGGCTTGAGCGAAATAACAGTATCCATTTGTTGATTAAGATTTTTTTCTAAGTCACTTAAGCGCTTTAAAATACGGCTATCTTGCCCAAAGGCTTCAATAACAACTTTATCCAGTACTTTTCTTGACTCTTGTAATTTAATTCCCGTCTCTTTTCTTAACCAAGGGATATCTTGCCTAACTGTCGCTTGATATTTTTTTGCAATAGCTTGTTGCTCAGGGGTTAGTGTGACGCTCTTTTCATCGCGCAGTAACGTGCCATCGGGATAAATAACAAGTAAACCATTAGAGCCGGCCACTTCAACAAATTCAGGTGTAATACGTAAATCATCTTTTGGCGTGACAGCACAGTCAAAACTGGGTGCAGCAGTGGCTGAACTTGCGACAAAAACCAATGCAACGACCAACTTTTTAAATCCCATAATCGCTCTCCTAGAAGCGTATTGAACTACTTTTTTTACCTAACATTGCGCATTATTGGCGTCTACAGCCACTTAAAATATTGAGCGCCCTACTTTGTTTGCTAATAATTCAAGGGCAGCACACCCCGCCAATGAGTTACCAGATTTATCCAGCTCTGGTGACCATACTGCTACGGTAAAGGCATCAGGAACCACAGCAATAATACCGCCTCCCACCCCAGACTTACCGGGAATACCGATACGGAAAGCAAACTCTCCCGCACCATCATACATACCACAAGTTAACATTAACGCATTTATTTGTCGGGCTTGTCTTGGCGTAATAATCTGATTTTTACTTCCAACACATATTCCTTGATTCGCTAAGTAGCTAAAACAACGAACAAGCTCTACACAACTCATTTCAATCGAGCAATAGTGAAAATAGGTTTCTAATACGGTGATAACATCATTATCAAAATTATCAAACGATTTCATCAGATAGGCAATGGCAGCATTGCGACTTAAATGTTCCATCTCTGATTTTGCCACAACGGTGTTATAGCAAATATCAGCTGTATTCGTCAGTGCACGAATAACTTCTAACATTCTCTGTTTTGGCGCGCTTAATCGCGATTGCAACATATCCGTAATCACTATCGCTCCAGCATTGATAAAAGGATTACGTGGTATCCCTTTTTCCATTTCTAACTGGATTAACGAATTAAAAGGTAATCCTGAAGGCTCTTTGCCTACTCGTTGCCAAATCTCGCTTTCATCATAACGTGTTAACGCAAGGGTTAAGCTAAGTACTTTTGATATAGACTGAATAGAGAAACGTTTATCGGCCATACCCGCTTGATAAAGCTCACCATCAACCGTATACACGGCCATAGCCAGTTGATTAGCAGGTACTTGAGCGAGAGCAGGAATATAATCTGCTACTTTTCCTTGCCCAATTAAAGGACGAATTTGTTGCAATATATCTGACAATAATGCGTTAGATAACGTTGTAGTCACAGCTGATTCCCTAGACAGACAAGGGCATCCTGTTGGATGCCCTTGTGATTATTTGCTAAAAATGTATAACTTTTTATTAGTCCCACCAAACGTCAAATAGTTCAGAGGTCTGTACATCTTGCATATTTTTTTCTTTTAAGTAGTTTTCTACTAATTGACGATGCTCTTCGGTACATTTGCCAATTTTTTGTAGACAGATCAGGCCTTCCCAACTCAGATAACCACTCGCATCAAATGCCAGCCCATTTGGCTCTATCACATTAAGGATAAAGTCATCAACAAAGCTGTCGACCTCCTCAATAGGGGTATTTTCTGGGAACGTCCATTTAACTGAAAAACCTAATTCCTGAAATTCATCGATACGCATTTTTTTGCGTAAACGGCGACTACGCTGTTTAGCCATTATTTTACCCTCTTAAACATAAGATCCCATACTCCATGCCCTAAACGATGACCGCGTTGTTCAAACTTAGTCACGGGGCGTGTTTCTGGTCGTGGTACATAATCCTGAGTTTCTGATAAGTTCTGATATCCATCAACACTTGTCATAACTTCAAGCATATGTTCTGCATAGGGTTCCCAATCTGTTGCCATATGGAAAACACCGTTTGGCGCTAATTTAGTTAAAATTAACTCTGCAAATGGTACTTGCACAATACGACGTTTATTATGACGCGCTTTGTGCCATGGATCAGGAAAAAACAACTGAACCATCTGTAAACTATTATCTGGGATCATGTGATTGAGTACTTCTATCGCATCATGACACATAACTCGCAGATTTGAGATATTCTCTTCTTGTGCACTGGCAAGGCAAGCACCTACACCGGGGGCATGTACCTCAATACCAAAGTAATTATTTTCTGGCGAATTTTTTGCCATAGTCACCAACGAAGCGCCCATTCCAAAACCAATTTCTAAAACAACAGGGGCGTTACGTCCAAAAACCTGACTGAAGTCGATAGGTTCCGGTTGATATTCAATGCCAAAGATAGGCCATTGCTTTTCTAATGCTTGTTCCTGACGAGGAGTTAAACGGCCTTGTCGGCGAACAAAACTACGAACGCGTCGTAAAGCACGCCCTTCTTCATTGAATTCCGGAGAAATTACATTCTTGATCATGTCTAATACTGTCAGTCGTTAGGCCAATTATTAACTTAATAACGTTATAATGTCGTTATAGTATACATTTAAGCGACATTATCCAAAGATAGCCAATTTTAGCAAGAGTCACCTATATAAGCATCACTCTATAAGATAAATATTAAGGGTGTTTACAGTTTATGCTCTCTGTGGTGCAATCTTACCCTTATACAGATCTGAGTTAAAAATAAAATATGATGGAAGCACAGCAGTTCTCGCAAGTCGTACTCGACTGGTATCACAAATACGGGCGCAAAACATTACCTTGGCAACAAGAAAAAACGCCTTATCACGTTTGGTTATCTGAGGTGATGTTACAACAAACTCAAGTTGCCACGGTGATCCCTTATTTTGAGCGTTTTATTGCGCGTTTTCCGAATGTTAGCGCATTAGCGAAAGCGCCACTTGATGAGGTGCTACATTTATGGACGGGTTTAGGTTATTACGCCCGCGCCAGAAACTTACATAAGGCGGCACAACACATTGTAGATAAGCATCAAGGACAGTTTCCTGATACCTTTGAGGACGTTTGTGCTTTACCGGGTGTGGGACGCTCTACAGCAGGGGCTATTTTATCGCTATCACTAAAAAAGCCTTACCCTATTCTTGATGGCAATGTAAAACGTGTTTTAGCGCGTTGTTATGCTGTAGAAGGTTGGCCGGGTAAAAAAGAAGTTGAAAATAAATTATGGGAAATCAGTGAACAAGTCACCCCAACCAAAGGGGTTGAATATTTTAATCAAGCAATGATGGATTTAGGGGCAATGGTTTGTACGCGAACAAAACCAAAATGCGAACTTTGCCCTTTAAATACAGGTTGTATTGCTTATGCTCACCATAGTTGGGCGGATTATCCGGGGAAAAAACCTAAAAAGGCTATTCCGGAAAAAACAACTTATTTTCTTATTTTACAATATGATAATCTGGTCTGGTTAGATAAAAGACCACCAGCAGGAATATGGGGAGGACTGTTCGCCTTTCCTCAGTTTGAAACAAAAATGCTTTTAGAACAGTGGCTAGCTGAACATGCTCTTGAAAATAACAAAACTGAGCAATTAATTTCATTTAGACATACTTTTAGCCATTTTCATTTAGATATAGTACCAATTTGCGTAAAACTCTCCACGTTTACTTCTCTGATGGAGGCGCAACAAGGACTTTGGTATAACTTACAAACCCCGGCAAGCGTAGGGCTTGCGGCACCTGTAGAGAATTTACTTAGACAATTAGCCTAAGCTAATACCGGCGATATTTGAGGATTTATTATGAGTAGAACTATTTTTTGTACTTTCCTAAATAAAGAAGCGGATGGACTTGATTTTCAGTTATATCCAGGAGAGCTTGGAAAACGCATTTTCAATGAGATTTCTAAAGAAGCTTGGGGTCAATGGATGGCAAAGCAAACCATGCTTATCAATGAGAAAAAACTCAACACAATGAATCCTGACGATCGCAAATTATTAGAACAAGAGATGGTAAAATTTTTATTTGAAGGCCACGATGTTCATATTGACGGCTACACACCACCTGAAAAATAATATCCATTTTCCAGAGCCATTACGGCTCTGGAGTTTTATTCACCAGAGCGATGCAATAGACCATGAAAAAAATCCTTCTCTTGCTGATTATCGCCCCTCTACTCATCTCATGTAGTAGTAAACCCACTAAAACTTTTGAGCCTGATTACAGCAAAGACACCAATGCATTCGATATATTAATGGGACAATTTGCCAATAATATCGAGATGATTTGGGGAATGCAGGAAGTATTAATCGCAGGCCCTAAAGACTACGTAAAATATACGGACGCTTATAGAACTCGTAGCCATATTAATTTTGAAGCGGGTACTATCACTATTGAAACCCTAGGGGGTGACGCGCCTCAATTCCAATTACATAAAGCGATTGTCACGACATTGCTTATGGGAGAAGATCCCGGCTCTATCGACCTCTACTCTGATGTAAATAATATTCCCCACAGTACAGAGCCTTTTTTATTAGGACAAGTACTTGATAATACAGGGCAGCCTATACGCTGGGAGTGGCGAGCAAATAAATTTGCAGATTATCTAATTGCCAATAAATTACAAAAACGTCAATCAGGGCTGAACACTATTTGGTATGTCACTATTAACTTAGTACCTAACCACTTAGATAAACGTGCACATAAATATTTACCTTATGTACAACAAGCCGCGGCCAAGTATGGTGTTGAACCTTCCCTGATCCTTGCCATTATGCAAATTGAATCCAGCTTCAACCCCTATGCGGTAAGTAGCTCAGATGCACTAGGTTTAATGCAAATTATGCCAGCAACAGCCGGACGAGATGTATTTCGTATGCAAGGTAAATCAGGGCAGCCAAGTCGCAGTTACTTATTTGATCCGGCAAATAATATCGATGTTGGTACAGCGTATATCTCGATATTACAAAATAGCTACTTAGGTGACATTAAAGATCCCGTTTCTCGTCGCTATGCGGTGATACAGGCTTATAATGGTGGTGCGGGTAGTGTCTTACGCATCTTCCACAGTGATAAGAAAAAAGCAGCCGCGATGATTAATAACTTAGCGCCAACGGAAGTTTATACGACATTGCGCAATAAACATCCGGCCGACCAATCACGGCGTTATCTTGAAAAGGTAAGCACCGCACAACGTAACTATCGTTAACCATTATTATGTTTAAAAATAAAGCTTACCCAATCAATTTGGGTAAGCTTTTTTTGTTATCAGTGCCCTACTTTTGTTCACTTCGCTACATTTTTTCTTTATTGCTCTGCGACAACAAAAATCACTTCAGTACTCTTTTTACTCATTTTGTGAAAAAAAGAGTCTTTTATTAATCAATGAGATTAAAAAAACAGCGATTGAACAGTTTTGTGATAAATAACGTTGACGAAGACGGTGAGATCGGGTTTAATACGCCCCGTTGCCCGGATAGCTCAGTCGGTAGAGCAGGGGATTGAAAATCCCCGTGTCCTTGGTTCGATTCCGAGTCCGGGCACCATCTTTCCTTTCGGAAATGGTGTAACCGTTTCCCTAGCACGGTCGCTGGAAGTGAGATCTCCAACGCTCGGTTAAAACTTGAATTTCAGTTGTAATCACGTTCATGACTTCTCACGTGGTTGACAATGATTTATCAAGTAAGGGTGTTTTCCTAGAACACCCTTCTCAATCAAATCCAGCTTATACACAAAGTTGATAAAATAGTCAACTTTGTGTAAATATTTTTTATTTATATCACATCCTCTGTCTTTTTGATGCTAGCCTTGTAAGTTCACCACCTAATCCCATTGTTAAAAACTCACCTAACTCATTCTCCAAGATCCTGACTGTACTGTATGCATCCAGAGCAATATATTCCATAGTTGAAGAGAGACTACGGTGTCCTAACATCTGTTTCGTCAATTGCATATTACGTTCAGGATGTTTCATTAATGTCGTCGCCAGTGTATGTCTGAAACGATGGGGACTGACATGAAATCCACATTCCTTTGATAAACGACGGAAAAAAGAACGTATCGTCTGACTGAGTGGAGTTTCAGAGCGGGATAGTCGTTTATGATAAAGACGATGAACATCAAACAAAATATCGTTTTTATCCGCCCCGTGACAACGCATTTCCTCAACCAAGGGCGCCAGTAAACAACGTAGTGGCTGAACAAAAGCAATCTGATATTCCCGGTGATTTTTACTGCTTTCACTGCGCAATGTGATCGTACACTCCTCAAAATCCAGATCGCCAATATGCAGGTTAATCAGCTGGTTAAAACGAATAGCCGTCAGCCTCAGCGTTTCCAGCACAGCAAACCAGAATCGAGTGGGATAAACCGCACATGCCTGAAAGTGAGCCTGATCAGGTGGCAGCATATTTTCCTGTTGCTGAAATTGTTCCAGAATACGATAAATCGTTCTCAGTTGTGATTGTGTATAGACTTTTTTCTGTTTTTCACCTGGTTCAATTTGTGTTTCTGAGAACGGGTTTTCTTTAAGTGAAACAATCCCTTTTTTGATCCAATAATTATACAGAGACTGCATATGCCTGGTTTTTGTGTTCCATGTCCGTTCCCGGACTTTCTGAATATTCAGCTCATTTCTTCGCCATCTCAGCACATGCTCATGTGTCACTTCATCCGGTAGCGGTAACGCATTTTCACAAACTCCGCAATAACGCAGAAAAAGACGTACCATCTTACGGTATGTTTTCTCCGTATCCGGCCGTAATACTTTATTGTAAAAGTAATTACTCAGCATTTGCTCCCATACATCCACTTTCTGCTGATGTTCATCAGAACTGTGATTATCTTTCATAAACACCTCCTGCTTTTAACTTCCGACAATACGAATAAACAATGATTCCTCCGGCATATTCATGCCAAAAATCTGACGTCCTTTAATCATGTAACCATTGATTTTTTTATGGGATAACGTAATTAATGTTTTGTTATCACTCAGCGGATTCAGTTTTTCACCATAAATTCGAGCCCTGAAATGCCCTGTTTGTCGGGTATCATGACGAATAATCCGGTGCAATTTAAGGGATTCAAAAGAAGAAATAATATGGCCGATATCATCCGGATTTTTACCCGCCTCCTGTATGTACTGATAAAAAACAGCCGGACTCTGGCAAAACAAATACTCCATGACACAGTGAACCTTCGCATCCGGCGTATTTATTGCCAGTTTTCCGCCCAATAATCCGGACTTAAACCACGCCCAGAAAGCCTCTCCTTCATTTTTTATACTCAGACAGTTTTCGCGCTGTTCATCCTTCTCATCACGATTGCCCGTCTGAGTATCAGATAAGATTTCCGGCATTAAACCTGATAATTCAAGTGCATATTTCATATCCTCAGATAACGGAGGAGACATATCTGAGACAGTTTTTTCATCAGCAGAATCAAGTGCCCCATGGACAACCGCACCTTCTGCTTCTGCAACTACCATTAGCGGTATATCGCAGTGAATTCCGTTCTCTGTTTTTTCTGAAGTAACAGACTCCGGAGGCAATACAGATGTTACAGACGGAGTTTCAGGTTGTGGCTTTTGCGCCAATTCAGCAGGCGCCGATGACGCGATATCATTCTCCGGCTGCCCTGATAGCACTGAAGACGAAGCATCAGGCGCTGACATAGAAACAACGGAAGAAAATGCCGGCAATGCACCGGCGGGGAACGCAGCCAGAGCCTCATTCAGCACACGCTGTAAATCATTATCACCGTTTACCTGCTCGGTCACCACGTCAGACAACGCCTGAAGCGCCTTTGGTGTACCCGACAACCAGTGGATTACCTTCTCCGGTAATAGCCGGAAAGCCATCATGGCCCCCGTCGTCCGGCGAAAATGCGTCATATCCGGCATCGGCTCATGAAAGCGAAAACGATACGGTACGGTGGGCACACTCATCCCCGGCTGCCACGCCGACAGGCTGTTCAGTTGTCCCTCAAACTGTGCCGTTAACGGTAACCAGTAAAACAGTCCGGTATAAAAAACACACACATTCCAGGCGCTGAACTGACGGCTCTGCTCTTCCGACGGAAGCCCGCGGGGCAGCATCTCTTTCTGGGACATCCGCATACACCAGGCTGTCGTATTCAGCGTTAAATCCAGCAATCCCCCTTCGCCGGCATATTTCCCGGTTTTTGATGCCGGCACACACTGAAGTCGTTCTGCCAGCGTCTGCAAAGGAGACAGGCAAAGTGCCCGGTACTGGTTATCCGGTAACGCTACCACCCGGCTGATTTGCTGTAACCAGTTTTGCCGCTGCGGTGTGGTCAGCAATACGTCAGCTGCCTGCGGTAAATAAAAGCCGTCACTGTCACGGATAAATAATGGCCTTTCCTGCGTGTTTCCCGGGGAAACACGCAATGTTTTCTCTTCCGCTTTCCGGGAAAGCGATTTACGAAACCACGGTAACATCGGTGTTACTGCCTCTTTAATTCGGTAAAAACAACAACGCAACATTAAATAAAACATAAATTATTTTAATATCAGGATAAGAATAAATAATAAATGCACCTTATTTTCATTACGTTAACTCATCCACAAAAATAATTCCGGCAACAAAACAGAAGATTACATGAATAATGTTTTATTATTCTGTCTCTGTCTGTTTCTGCTGCCAGGCACGGATGGCCTTTTCATACGCGTCCGCATTCACATGCTCCCGGGTCATTCCGCATTGCAGAATATTTTCCCGACCTGACCAGAAGCCCGCATTTCTGTTTCTTTCCACCAACTGACATTCCGTCAGGTAATAACGCCCCCGCTCAGCCTGGCGCTGTTCATCCCAGACCAGGAAAACGCCCACAACCAGAATCAGTGGCAACAAAAGTCCGGCTGTGACAAAAAAAGGAAACAGAATTTCATTCCAAAAATCCTGAGCCCACTCCCTCACACCCTGCCCAAATTCACATCTCATCACACTCTCCCCCATCTCATTCAATGACGGCATCACGATAACAATGCGGGAATAAAACAAAAGCCGAAATTAGTTTTCCGAAAAAAATAAAAAAACCCGGTATCACTACCGGGTTTTCAGTCAGTTAAATCAGTACGGAAACCTCACCCTCCGTAATGTGGCAATGAATCAAGAATATAGTCCGGTCCCGTCACATCCTGGAAACCGTCCTCATTCTCTTCATCACTGAACTCAATCTCATCAGATTCATGGTCGGTTAACCGGCCATGGTCATACTCGCTGTATCCGCAGAAACCACAGCCTTCTTCGGCATAGACATGACGGACCTGACAGCGGAAACGCGCAGACAGAGCACACAAAACCGCTGCTGACGGCGGCCCCCACGGAGTATCAAACTCTGCGGATAACTCCGTCGCATACCCGCCATCAATACAGTGAAAACCACTGCCGTTCGGCCATTTCACACCATAACGGCACTGATAAAGGTGATATGTACTGTTACCGGGGGCAAACGCCTGCCAGCGCGCCTGCCGCCAGATGACCTCCGGTGTTTTCCATAAACAGCCGTTAAAACCGTGTAATTCAGCCGCAAGGCTGGTCGGTAACAGAGTCCGCATATCCATCGGTATGGCTTCTCCGGTACTGCGAAGGTACTGAATATCCTCCCAGGCTGTCGCCACCCGGCTCTCATCCTCTCCGGTAAACCGGTTAAGCCAGTCAAAACTGCTTCCCGATAACAACGGGGACAGTCTCGCTTTCTGCGTCGCCGTCAGCGAGTCCCAGGAATGGTACGCCCCGCCTTCAGATAACCATATCTGATACCACTGATGGATTTGCTGACAACATGACGGTGTCAAATCCGGTGCAGTCATCAGCAGGTCAACCCAGTGCGTGAAAGCCGTGTTTCCCGGGGAAACAGGCCCGGTTGCACCGTATGAAGTCAGTTCCGGTAACGGCGGAAAAGACAGCGGTCTGACCGGTTTCAGTATCCCCGCGCAGCCGGCCAGCAACAAATGCAGACTTTGTGCTATCGCCGTCTGCCAGGCGGGTATCCCATCATCCGCATATATCCAGTGTTTAAGAGCCGGCATATCCGCCGCGTTGTGTAAGGTGATGTCAAGTCGGTTCGAGCACCAGTTTGGCATGATGATGTCCTCTTTTCAGAATAAAAAAGAGGGCTTATCCCGTGAGGAACAAGCCCTCACGGGAAAGATGTCAGTCGTTAATCGTTAAGGATTATCCGGCATGACATCCGGGTTAATGGCACCGCTCAGCTGAGCCTGTGCAAGTAAGGCATCGCTGTCACTGACATACGGGGATGCCGGCAGATAACAGGATGCATTCAGTTTATCCAGGTGGTACTTATCCACCAGACGGTTGACCACCGATACCGGCGATATCCCGAGTTCAATCATCCGGGACACCTCAGCATCATCGGACAATCCGGTATCACTCAGCGTAATGCCGTAATGCACTTGCAGTAACTGATGTACCAGTAACTGAAAGCGGATAATGGTCATTTTGTTCATCGCAGTCTCCTACGCGGCCTGTCGGGATGCGGCCACATTCAGTAAAAACTCACAGGCCTGGCGGGCCTGCCCGGCGGCCCGGAACAACGCTTTTTTGTCCGATTTCAGTACCCGCAGCCAGCTGTCAAGATAGCTTTCATGGTTCACTTCTCCCTCGACGCTTAACTGCGCACAAAGAAAAGCGCTGCCCATTTCCGCAACCAGCTCCTCAAAACTGTACAGCGGGTCACCAAACTTCAGGGACGATGAGGTGATGCCTTCACGGGCCAGCCTAGACGGATGACCGGTACTGTGCACCAACTCATGCAGTAAGGTGGCCTGGTAATCGGCATTCCGGTCAAACTGTGACGACAGCGGCATCACAATCCGGTCCTGTGACGGACTGTAATACGCCCGGTTCTGCGCCGCACTGGTCACCTTCACGCCGCTGGCATTCAGGATATCCAGCACCCGGTGCGTGGCCGGCAGGGTTATCCCTGCTGTCTCCTCTCCGGGTAGTCGCCGGTTTTCGTAAAAATGCGCCGGCAGGTCATCACACTGGGCTATGTTAAATAACGGATTCGCCTTTATCATCGGCACCTCCGTCATCACCACCTCACCGTGTTCATCCCGCAGCAGCTCACCGTGACGGTCTTTTGCCGGCACCTTCACCGGTTTGAATATCACAGTATTCGTCGCCATTTCGCCTTTACGGACATGGCCACCCAGTTGCTGTGCCTGACGGTAAGTCAGCCAGATATCGTAACCAAAGCCCTGCTCCGCCGCCGACAACCATAACAGCAGCACATTTATCCCCTGGTAGGAATGACCGGTCAGGGCGTTCACCGGAAAACCGGTGCCTGTCCCTTCCGACGGCCGCCATGGTCGTTTCCACGGACGGGTGCCTTTTTCCAGCGCGGCCACAATACGGTCAGTCACTTCCTGATAAATATCGCGAACCGGCTTATCCGCTGCCGGACGGCGTTTACGGTCAGATTTTTTCATCGGAATACCCTCAATAAAAAAGGTGTATCCCGTCCTGACGGTGAGATACACCATCAGGTGAAAAAACAATATGGTTAATTTTCAACCGGCGTTTCCAGTGGAAACACTGATTAAAATGTGTTCAGTGCTTCCCGGGGAAACACCTTACCTGATTACCACCAGGCCACAAAAAACAGTGACTCTGCGTCAAAGTCAAACGTCTCCGTTATCTCTGACAGCCAGCGTCTGACGCTTTCCACATCAGCCCAGTACGCCTCATCATAAGCCGTTGAACCAAAGAAAAAGCCCTCAGTGGTCGGGAACCGTGTCTGACAGTTTTCCGGTGTCAGTGCCTGCAAGTCCTGCTGTAAAGCCCGCAGATGGGCCTCTGTCACCAGCACCTTTTCACAGTTCTCAAAAGCCCCGATATGGTCATGCACCCACTTAAACAGCGCATTAACCTTACGGAAATACCCGACTTCAATATCGCCGTCGCTGTCCGCTTCTGCGTAACGTGAGGCGGGTATCCGGCTTTTGTCTGTACCACGCTTTTCACTGGCATAAAAGTAAATATCGAGTCCCTTCTGCTCAGCATCTCTGACACACGATAACGCACACGCCAGCGTGTCCCAGTTGATCCCCAGCTCCGCATCAAAATGATGTGCAACATGCGTTAATGTTGCCCGTGTCTCTGCCGGACAAGCCGTTTCATCAACATAGGTAACATCATCGGGGAACCACATCTCACACAAGACGAATGCCTCCGGATTGCAGCGGGATAAATCCGCTATCAGTTCCCGTATCGTACAGGCTCTGGCCATTATCCTGCCTCCGGTAAACCTATCCCTTCCGGTAACGTCAGGATAAGATAAGGAAATACCTGACTGACATAGTCCAGCACCGGCTGCCAGTCCCGGATATCCCCGTCAGAAGAGACCGAAAAATATCCCGGGCACAGGTTGTACAACAACAGTAATGCCGCGACTACAAACACGTCATAGGGTTTGTATGCTGTCTTGCAGAAATCCCAGTAGTCCTCTACGGGGATTTCGCGCTGAACAATAAACGTCTCATGATTCATGTCATCAGCCGCATTACCGTTAAAACAAAGCGCCTCACCGTCGTCGGTGAATAATGAGCCATCATTCAGCCGTTTTTCCTCCAGGCCATCACACAACACAATAGGTTTATCTGGGTATCCGCCGCAAATCTGCTCTGCGGATATGGGATTGGCCAGATAGTGGTGATAGAGCTTGTCCAGATGTTCACGGAAGTTCTGCCACATCAGGGGGTCAACGCTTTGTTTTTGTGTAAAATAATGTGTATATCCCATGTGATAAATCCTCATTCTGATTAAAAAAATGGCGGATTCATCTCCTGACGGAAATCAATCCGCCGGGCGGGGTCATAACAAAAAGTCAATGGTGCTATCAGTACAACAAATCAGCGACACCAGGCATAACGCACCTGTGCCAGCTGGTATGTCAGTGCAAATCCGGCACGGGAGGCCGCTTTTATGGAACAAAATGTCCTGCTGTCCAGCGAGGTTATCAACGAATGAAAGCGGTATTCTTTCGAATGCGCGCCCAGACGTACAGTAATGCGGATCCTGAACTGCCGGGGATTCACTTTCACCACCGTCGCACGGTAAGCGCGCCGGCCGGTTCGGTTACTTATCCACGGTAATTCACCGGGTATCCCTGACGAAACAAACGGTATACGGTCATAAAAACGGTACAGCCGTTGCATGATCAGACTCAGAAATGAAAACGGTTTGTTTTCTGGCAGTAAAACAGACATGTGTGTTTCTCCGGTAAAAAAAGACGGAGAAACGTCCACCTGACGGGGAGTTTCCCCGTCGGGTAGGTAAGTAAAAAAAGAATGAATGCCGGCAAATCAGTCGCTCAGTTCGATACCGACAAGGTATTCATCAGCCATCTCCATTGCCATCCATTCACTGACGGTCTCATCCAAGCCGGCTTCACAGCCTTTCTGCCAGATCACTGCATCAATCCGCTGACCGATATCCGGTAAACGGCGAAGCAGACATGCCGGCCAGGGTCTCATCAGACCATCCGCACGCCACAGTAATAATCTGCCGTAAGCAAATCCGGCATCATAAAGCGTACACTTCATCAGCGAAATGGAATGAGGGCGGTTTTGCTCACCGGCATACCTTTCAGCCAGTTTCAAATCAGCCTCAACATTTCGCAGTGTCCGGGCTTCCTCAACCAGCCACATCAGCCATTCCCAACTCCGGGAATAGCGACAGACGTGATCGGCCACAAAGAACAGTCCGCGGGTAATGCCATAAATCATGGTTATCAAACCTGATCAGTAAATGGAAGCAGCCCCATTTCAGGGTAGCTGACTGACACCTGTGAGTCCGTTAAATCAGTCGGTTACATGCTTTTCATTTTCGTGTTGCAGGCAGCAGCGGTAACCCCAGCGCCAGGCTTCATTCCAGATTTCCGGATCGAGCCGCTCAGCGATGACTGTCAGCCGGTGAAGCAAAAATGCGGGGGCACCGGTTTGCGAGTCCATAGTAAATCAGGGCGCCAAAACGAAATGCCGTTGTATACAAATCAAGCTCAATAAACGGCAGTTCTCTGTAATCTCCGCTCTGATACATCCGTTTTTCGTCCAAACGTATCACCTCCAGTTCTTCTGCGGTGATTTTCAGCATCCGGGCATCATTAGCAACGGCCTTCAGTTGCTGAGAAACACTGGAATGCGGAAATAAATAACTGGCAATACCAGACATTACGTGGGCAACACCATAATTCAATGTAAAAGAGTCATAAGGGCTATCCTCAGATAAGGGAATACAGCCCTCACGGGATGTTTTCCCGTATGGGTCATAAAATCAGTGAATGTCCGCCGTTAAGCACCAAACATCAGCGCTTCAACCGGATCTTCAAACTGTGCATTTTTGATCGCATCGTTGTAGATACGGCGAAAGTCAGACGCATAAGGCGTTTGCTCAGCCGCTTTCCAGACAGCGCGGACCATTTTCTCAAGATGTGGACGGGTAAAATCAGCCTCCACAGATAACGCGCCCAGTTGCTCTGCAACGGCACTGATTATCCAGAAGTTTGGCGGAAAATTATCTTCGTCCGGGTGCTCGCCAATATCCAGACGGACAAAAGCAAGAACCATGTCGAGCTCACCTGAGAGGTGATGCAGTTGCGTGAGAGAGTGCAGATCGTCAAAAAAAGACGATTCCGGAAATGTAGATACCTTCATTGAATTTCTCCTGAAAAAACGGAGAAATTCCCTGATGACGGGTGATTTCCCCGTCAGCGGGCAGGTTATATGAAGCGTTGCGTAAAAATAATCCTGATGATAACGCTATTCTGTTATCACCCTCCGTCAATTTCAAGGACGAACGGAGTTCTGTCATCGCCCGTAGGCTCCCGTCTCAGATGACCCGAGGATTGGCAGTGGCAATCACCCGTAGGCGTTCCTCTCAGATTGCCGGAACATTGGCATTGTTGTCACCCGTAGGCGCTTCTCTCAGACAACCGAAGCATTGGCAAGTTGCATTACGCAACGAGATAAGCAGATTCATTTTTAGCCGTTTTTTTATCTTTGTCAATCCTGCCCATTCAGGATTTTTACCACTTCTCTGATCACCCGTACTCCCCCTTTACGGGTAATATGTATTCCATCATCAGTTCGTACAGTTTCATTATGAATAACAGATTGCCATTGCGTTCCTAATATATGAGGCTGATTAATATCCAGATAATGAATATTTAATAACATCGCACTGTGTTTAATTATATGCCGGGTATGTATTAAATAACGTTCATGTTCCGGATTTTTTAAATGTGGTGGAGATATCCAGACAATTGTCGCTAATGGATTTTCACTTTGAATTTCAGCAATGAATTGAAATACCAGACTGTAATATTTCAGCCATTCATCCGAACCATATTGAACAAAATCATTTGTTCCGAGACTAATAATCACATTATCAAACTCCCGCAAATCGAAATTATTCACGAAAGCGATCCAATCTTTTTTACTTTTATTTATTAACCCCGAACCGGAAACATATTCTGTTTTTATTTTTTCATCCAAAACATATTTTGCTGACATTTCATAAACAGCCGTTAATGAATCACCTAAAAATAACGTCTTCGCCATTAACGGAAAACAAAAAGCAAAATTAATAAACAAAATAATTAAACAGACTTTCATTTTTATCTTATTCCTCAATATCCCCTTTCTGACTATAAACCCGTTTAATATAATCGCCACGACCGTCACCATGCCCTAAATCCATGGAGGTTAATGCATAGGCTTCCTTTTGACTGAATCCCTGACTGAGATAATATTTTTCAACATCCTGAGCATAGGCATACCGTAAACCATGATTTGATTCTTCGTGAATAAATCCGCCTATCCGTCGCATCACATTAATATAACGATCTTTGGCAGAATGTAATGACGGACGATTAATTAAATAACCGTTATGTTTATCCGCATATTCAATGGCTTTATTAATTAATGTTAATACACGGGCTTTATCCGGCACTAATGCTTCACGGGGTCTGCCTCCTTTTGTCCCAAAAACCACATGAACGCGATCTTTACCGTTTTTAAGCGCCTGTTGCCAGGTCCGTAATGATTTTACTGACTGCACGGCTTCTTCATTTCTCAATCCCAGACTACGGGATAACTGCATAGTTAATGCCACCCCCTGATCATAAGGCTCAATCCGAGCGAGCGCTTCGTGAAAGCGCTCGTCCGATATCGCGGTACGGGTGCCAGCCCTGCTGGCACCTGAAAGCCCCAGCGCCTCATTACTGAGGCGCTCATGTTTAGGGTCAGCCAGTTTATGACGTCCGGCAACACGAAATATCGCCCGGATAGCCGACATTTCGTTTTGACAGCTGCGTAAACTGATATTCTGTTCTCTGCGGGCATGGATATACATTTCAATATGGCGGGATTTCAGTTGCTCAACAGATCGTATCTGAATATTCAACCCGGCCAGCTCTGCCGCAACCCGTTCTGCAATTTTGACCCGGTCTGCAATGGTTTTAAAGCTCCCTCCGGCCTGACGTGCAAGGATATGCATTTCACGGGACAGGGCTTTTGCTCTTCTGGACATTCTCTGATTCTCCGCCTCTTTCGCTCTCAACTGGTTACCTTTTCCCGGCGCGACGGTTTTATATTGCGCATCCTGCGACCTGACAGATACCTGAGCACCGGGGCGATAAAAGGTTGAGTTGTTGAGAGGTATCAAATCAGTTCTCTGAACTGTTTGCGGTCATCAGACCGGCCCCCGTTATCAGGGCACCTCCGTCCGTCAGTTTCCTGACGTCGCCTTGGTATCGTGTCGTTTTTTCTCCTTTTTTCATAATGTTATACGTTTTTATCATCATATAAACGTTGAGCGTTGAAAGACTTTCAGCCGTTCTGAGCAATGCATTACATGTCTGTCAGATTGTCAGTTTTGCTGTAAGACCAGTATTGAAGCGTTCTGAGCGTATGCACTTGCGTGCGTCACTTTGTCTTCGTTTCACTTGACGAAAGTGACGCACGCCCATCATTCTGCTGCTCAATGTATTGCTCCGAAGATGCCGCTTTCCAAAGCTGCGCAATGGAAACGCGTCATACCGGGCATACAAAGGTTGCAGAAAGCAGGACGTATTCGTCAGAACACATCAGAAGAGGCAGATACACGTTATCGCATACTCTGCTTTTTTGTGGATATCCGGGTGACCGGATAGCTGTGACATGGTCACTGAAGTGCAGTTAATCCTGATGATAACGCTATTCTGTTATCACCCTCCGTCGATTTCAAGGACGAACGGAGTTCTGTCATCGCCCGTAGGCCCTCGTCTCAGATGACCCGAGGATTGGCAGTGGCAATCACCCGTAGGCGCTTCTCTCAGACAACCGAAGCATTGGCAATGTTGCATTAAGCAACGGTGTAACGTGGTAAATTTAATCAAACTTTCTTTTTTCGTCAATACCCGATAAAGAAAAAGGAGAATATTTTACATCCTCCTTTTTCTCTTTATTAAATATCCCCTTGTTGGTTCTTCATCGTATTAATAATCAATGCCATCTTTAATCACGAAAACTCAACAATCAGATATGTTTTTATTTGGATTTATCATAAACATCCCAAACAGGCGGTTTATTTTTCATAGAGTCAACAGAAACACGTAAGAAGGGCATATTAGTTTTAGATGTTAAAATAAAATCCAAGGACATTCTATTACAAACAGAAAAAAAACGTTTTTGTTCTTCATCAGTAAAATTTTTTTGTTTTGGGAATATAAATAAACTCCCTAAACTAACCTGACAATGTATATAACATTTCTCACCAAACCAGCTCACTAACTTATCATAATATTTTTTTCAGTAATCGTAGTCAAATATTCTTTTCTGTAAAATTTAATACCTCTCTCGATCATTAACCAAAAGAAACTTTCTTTATTCTCAGAATAAAAATTATTACAATCCCTATTACCTTCCAAAGCATCATTGTCATTTTTTTTATTATATAAACATCCTTTGTTACCATTTAATGTTGTTTTTCTCCTTGAGTATTGCTTCCTTATTTTACTGAACCAACCCCTCCTCCTCCACAAATACCCCGCCCCTATTAAGACCACAAACCAAAAAATAAAATTCATATTATCATCTCCTATATACAAGGACTCGGATACATATTAAAAACTTACTTAAACTGACATAAAAAATCAAATTCAATAAATCCATCCAGATGAAAGAATAAGATTTTTATATGAAGGCAACAAAAAAGTTATACACATACCCACCGCCACCATCAGGGCCGATGCCCTGTACGCTCCCGTTTACCCGATTGCTTGTTGGCATCGGGTTGCACTGGCTTGGTGACCGTGGATATGTGCATAACTCACAAGATGTAGACAATGATTAAAAATCGACCTAAAATTGTATTAACGATAGACGACAAGCATGAGATAAATCAGACTCACTGATTACCGGAGGGGGAAATGAGTGATAAAACAGCCGCTTCCAGAGGAGAACGCTGGGGCATAAAAGCAGCTTATAAAGCAAAATGGCTAATCAAAAAATTGAAGGCTTTCGATAAGAACTGTGTGGCAAGCGCCAAAAGCAAAAATATGCCGGGTTGGCTGGGGCATATTCCACTGGTATCTATAACTCTCGCAGTCATCGCGTTACTGGCTTATTTCAGTTTGTACATCCTATTTACCTTTGGAGCGTTGGTGATTTTATTTTCTGTAATAGAACACATTGATATTTCTTCAGGAAATAACATTCAATCCACTGATAACAATAATGAATGGCAATCCAATCTCGTTGGCAATAGTGACGACTTTAGAAATGGCAACCAAGGTTTTGGATATTATATGAACGGAATAAATATTGACGAAGATTAGCCAGCCACAAAACTAAATTTTGCAGCTGGCTTCAAAATATTATTAGTTAACTTTTTTAGAAATAGCTTGTTCTGCTAACTGTCCTCCTTTCCCCCCCGCACTATGCGCAGGTGAAGTCGCGTTAGATGTCATATTACCTAGCTCGGACCCAACTTTAGCTCCAGCCCAACCAAATGCTGTCAACCACAACGCCGGCAACACCAAAAACATCGTTCCCATTACCAGGTTCATAATGACATCATCAGACGTGTTCTGAAGCCCGTTAATATTCCACTGACTGTGCGTATCGGAATTATACAGTGCCTCCATCATCCAGCTGTCTATCCAGCGTGCCAGCTCCCACCAGAATGTCAGAAAGTTCAGCGCAAATATCACAAACGTCACCGTTATCGCCGTCTTAAATTCATACGCCGAAAACATCAGCACCATCGGGATCATGATATACACCGCCATTAACATCAGCCCCTGCACCATCGGTAAGGACTGTCGCATCGTATCAAAGGCAGGGAATGCCCCCAGTGACGCCAGCGAAGTCCCGGCTCCCCCTCCCATTCTGGCCAGCTCATTCATCACCGTCATATCCGCATTACCCCCGTATCCCCGGTATACCCGGCCGCCGGAGACATCCAGATTCGCCGGACTCACCAGCCGGCGGACGATGGCCTCCTCAAACTCTTTCGAGTTTTTATTAATCAGCTTCATCGCCGCCCGGGCACGCAGCCACATCCCTTCATCGGTCTGCTCTTTGACAAGTTTCAGTAACCCTGCATTCGCATCATTCCACCACTGATAACAGGTCGGGTAACCGTTGCCGTTGACATTCGCATACCCGTCATCCCGGTCGGCATCCCAGGGAAAGCCCGCCCGCGGTGTCCGTGACTGGATCTGATGATATTCCCCTTTCATAAAGGTGGCCGAGCCTATCCAGGTGATATCCTGTAACGTTTTTTCATCCTGTGTTTTTCCCTGATCTTTCGCTTTCCAGTCATACAGGGCACGTGAGTAACAGTCATCCGTAAAATCCTGAAGTGCGGCAGCCAGCGCCGGATTTTTAATGTTGCTGTGCTGCACCTCAAAACGCACCTGACGCAAATCCGGCCGGCACGGAATGCTGGCCACCGCCGCCTGAGTCACCCCTTTCGACAGCTTATGTACCAGCATCCACCACAGCGGGATTTTGGCTGTCTGATTATCCAGTGACGACACCACGCCGCTGTAACCGGATTCCGCCGGCTTCACCGGGGTCCAGGTGCCGCAGGTTTTGGTCCGGCTGGTATCAAATTGCAGGGTACTGACACTCACCTCCATCAACGGCACACAACAAAACAGGATCACCACAAAGGCGCCGTAAAGCGCGTTCTCGATACGCACAATTGCCAGTGAACCTTTGTTACCCTCATCCTCCCCCTCTTCCCGCACTTTCAGCCAGATCCCCAGCACTTTAAAGACCAGCGGCAGCGCAAACAGCCCGGTGCTGGTCAGTACCGACCACAATCCGTTATTCACCACCCAGGCCAGCAGCGTGAGAAAATACTCGAGATAACTGTTTGTCATCATAAGCCGTCACCTCCCGCCCAGACTGACCATTCACTCACCGCCACAAAGGCGGCCATCGCCAGCCCGCTGCGTTTCAGACTGCGCCGGGCCGTCTCACTGACTTTCGGGTGGTGATACAGTTTCCATAATCCAACCGCCACGGCTCCGTACAACACACACCGCCAGACCAGCCAGAACCAGCGGGCACGGTAAAACGCCCGGCGCAGACTGTCCGCCTCACCGTAATAACTCAGCCCCAGCTGAGCCACCGCCAGCAACACCACCATACTGAGCAGGGTCAGCCCGGTTACTTTCAGCACCGGCCATAACCGGCGCCCGGTTTTTCCTTTCGTCATTTAACGTCCTCCGGTGTCACTGTTTTGCTCCAGTCCCTGTACACGCACATCCGTATTATCTGGGGTCTGGGTGGCAGGGTTCGCCTGTGTCCGTTGCTGATCACGCTCAATCACCGTCAGCATCGCGTTATTGGCAATGGATTTACGCACTTCCATTTCCGTTTGCAGCATCCCGATTTCGCGATCCAGCTGGTCAACCGACTGGTTACCGATCTCCTGGGCTTTCGGAAAATTACCGGCATTCGGCTCCCCCTGGCCGGTGATCAGCATCCGGCGCATCGTCAGCGCCAGCTCCATCGTGTCCGCCATCGCCAGCTCACCGGCCAGACGCTGTGTTAATGCCGTTTTATCCGGATCCCGGCGCAGCGCTTCAATCACCCCCCGGGAGACCGTCAGGCTGCCGGTTTTCAGTTTCGCCAACTCTGCTGCCCCGACCGCGCCCCGGCTGTTCACCAGTTTATGCAGCTGTTCCAAATTTTCCCGGGTGGTGGTCTCCAGCACCGGTGCCAGCCCGGTTCCCGGCTGGGAACTGCCCGGTTGCTCCGCCTCACCGCCGCTCTGACAATCCGCCGGATTGGTGCAGGTGCGGACCGATTTGCTGCCCAGCACCTGTGTGACCACCTGAGCGGCTTCCTCACTGTTGGCAAAGCGCCTGCAAGCGGCTCCGTTACACTGGCTGGCCGGCACCGGGGCCGTACTGGTTGCCGGCAGACCGTTCATGATATTAAAGCCGGCCTGTGCAAAATCCTGCGCCGGCTGAATCGCAGGCTGACCAACCCCACCGCGCTGTTTCCCGCCTATCCATACAACCCCTTTATCGCCACTGCTTTGCTGAATTTGCTGGTCAGTTTTTACCGCATCCCCGTCACTGTTATTGATGATATTCTTTGCTTCTTCGAGGATCGCCGCCTGCGTCCACTGATTATTTTCTGAAAAGTCCATCATCCGTTTAGCCATGTTCTGACAGTTCAGCTGCGCCTTATCAAACGCCACATTAGCCTGCAACACCCCGTTGGTCAGCATTTCATACAGGCCGGGATTCGCCCGCTGGATAGCCATCGCCGGCAGACTGGCCACCGCCCCGGTGGCATTCTGGATCACCTCACTCATCAGATTCTTAAAGCCGGCTGTCACCCCGTTCAGCTGGTTGCCCACCGTGGTTTTGATATCAAAATTGCCGCACATCAGATCACTGTTCCAGCCCATGCTCATCCCCAGACGTTGCAGATTACTGCGCCCCGGCGGCTGGGATAACACCGTGCCGCCGCCCAGGTTGTAGTACAGTTTGTCGGAGACCGCGCCGGAAACATTTGCGCCGTAGCCGATATCATTCGCACCGGCAGAAAAATCCAGCCCGGCCCGGACAGAAAATGCCGGTACACTGCATAACACCATCAGTGTCAGCGCCGGCGGAAAAAACGTGTGTCGTTTTGCTTTCATCATCTTAAAATCCCTGCTTAAAACGTTGTGCTGTACAGAAATTTTTGCCCCATGCGCTTGCAGCAGCTGTACGGCTGCCACAATGCCCAGGCATAATTACCGTCCTGTGCCTGTGCTCCGCCCTCATCCGGAAACACCGCACAGCTGTTTTTCAGCCCCGGCGACAGGCGCTGCCATTTATGGTTTTTTGTCCCGGTATTCTCCGTCACCGCGTCCGGCGGCCAATAGCCATCCCGGCGGTTGCCTTTCAGGGGCACATAGGTATGCGCCTGCCCGGTGCGGGTCATAATATCTGCCACGCGCTGCGCCACCACAGCCGCCGCTTTATCCCCGTCCTGCTGGTTGACAAAACCGCTGCGCGGATAGAGATTTCCCCACATGTTGCCCCGGCTCTGCCCCCCGATTTCCCGTTTCCCGGGAATTATCGCTTCCGGATACGCCATTTCCGGCACACCGAGCCGCCACGGCACACTGTCGAGCGTGCTCAGGTAATAAGGAAACAGCGGTGTGGCTGCGCTGTCACAGGAATACCCCGGAATACTGCCGCCGATAAGGGTGGTTGCCGGATGACCGATAGCATCCGCATAAAAAAAGTGCAGGGCGGTTTTACGTTTTGCCTCAAACTTCTGTTCACTGTTTCCGCCCCCGGCAGATACCCCGCTCAGCACGCCGGTCACGGCATTTTCAATCCCGCCGGCCGCCCCGCTGACCAGTGACATTTCCCGCCACGGGTTTTCACCCGGGGCATGGTAGGCCGAGACCACCGCCTGCGGAATAAAATGTGACACCCGGACAGATGTCCGGATACGGC
>NZ_CAWPCB010000049.1:0-573 GCF_963886535.1 Proteus sp. G2675 | reverse complement strand
CCGCCACCGGCACCAGTGAACAACCGAGTAACAAAGCCCCCGCCAGACGCCGGCGATGTGATTGTCGGGTCATGGTTGACCTCCTCCTTCCTGTTGTTCCCGGTACTGCTGTATCTGCGTCACCGCCTGTGCAATATCGGTGGTGCCGTAAACCACCCACTGCGCATCAACGACGACCGCCGGCAGAGATGACACCCCCAGCTGCCAGGCCTGAACCACGCCCTGATAAGCCTGCCGTAATGCCGTTTCTCTGGCCTGCCAGGCCGGACTTTGTAACAGGGCGGTGATGTGCGGGGCATCCGCTTCACTCAGTTCCGTCCCCGGCTGAAGCAGGGCCTCATCCAGCAGGCGTTCAGGCGCATCCAGATACACCACCTCAAACGGGATGTCCGTCTGCGGCAGAGCGTCATCCTGCGTGGTATACAGCACCACTGCCGCCCCGGCGGTCAACGGCAGGCATGACAGCGACAGCATCAGCAATCCGGAAAGAGATAAAAATCGTTTTTTCATTCGGTCAGTCCTCACAAACGAACGGTGAGAGAAGAAAAGCGCATCAAAACCCGCCGGTGACCG
>NZ_CAWPCB010000048.1:0-3352 GCF_963886535.1 Proteus sp. G2675 | reverse complement strand
CCGGCGCCGATACTGGTATCGCCGCCGTTATTCCATGACGCATTCAGGCGCACATTGGTATTGGCCGTCGGCTTATACTGCACCCCGGTGGCTATCGCCTGTGCATCACGGTAATGCCCCATCGCCATCCCGAACGAAAAACGCTCACTGTTCACATACGGAATGGAAGATATTGCGGTCACCCCGGCAATCCCCGCATTGGCCCGTTTCTCCACCTGACTGATTTTATTGTCCAGCTGACTGAAACGCTGGTCGGTATACTGCCGGGCATTGTCCAGCACCGTGTGGGTCACCTGCCCGAACGTCTCATCGGTATAGCGGTTTGCGGCCGCCAGGGTCTGTTCCTCCCCCTCAATACGGGCCTGCTGCTCTTCCGTAATCCGCTTGTTTGTCTTCGCCTCACTGTACTGAATGCTCACATCGGTGTAGTCCATGGCCTGTTTCAGCGTCTGCTTATCGCCGGCAATACGCGCATCCCGCTCCTCATCCAGTTGCCCTTTGTTGACCGCATCCGTTTTTGCAATGCCGGCCGCCACATGCGTCAGAAAACGTTCCTGACCTTCACGGCCGACGGACACGCTGTTATCCCGGTCAGCCAGGCTGCCGTCCCCCAGTGCCACACTGTTTTTCGCCAGCGCCCGGGCATCCACACCCAGTGCCACGGATTTTTCGCCCAGCGCCAGACTCTTATCCCCGACCGCAACAGCCTGTTTACCCTGACTCAGCGTACTCTGCGCCTCATTCAGGGCTTTATCCGCCGCCTGATATTCCGCCTGTTTTTGCGCCAGTTCGGCTTTCACCTTCTCCAGATCCCGGATGTTTTCCAGCTCGGATTGCGTCGGACGCAAATCAGACAACTTTGTATCCAGCGCGGAGAGATCCTTTTCCAGCCGGGAGAGTTGCGTTTCTGCCTGCTTCAGTGCCTGATCGGTGACGGCTTTTTCCGCCGATAACTGCTGTTTCAGCTGTGTGGCCTGTGACGACATGGCCTGTGTGTGACTGAGCGCATTGTCCTGAAGGTACTGATCCACTTTTTGTTTCAGCGCCTCCGGGTTGGTATTCAGCCCGACGGTGTTATCCCGGGGACGGCTTTCCAGTACCAGCAGTTGCTGTAACTCTTTGGCATAATCCGGGCTGTCCGGCGATAAACTGTTGACCTTATCCAGCTGGATCAGGTAGTTCAGCTGATTCTCATAGCGGGTGAAAATACCGCTGACCATCTGATTAAAGGTGCCTTCATCGATGTTATCCAGATACAGCTCTGACAGGATCTGCTTCCCGGCCTCTGTCACCCCGGTGAGCCCCTGCTCAATTTGCTGCCGGGCATTTTTCTGATAAGCCTGATACAGATTCTTTTTCCCGTCCGCAGAGGTGATCAGGGCGATTTTGGCCAGCTCTTCCTGATAACCGGCAACGCCCTTCAGGGCCGCGGTATTCAGGTGTAAACGGGATAATTGTTTCTTCTGCTCGCTGTCCGTGACCGCATCCGACCACAGCATCGCTTTATCACTGTGGCCGGCACTCAGTACCGGGGACAGGGCCACACCCTGATAGTTGGTCGTAATCTGAGAACCGGTTTTCTCTTTGATGGTTTCATTAACCAGAGCACTTCTGGTTTTCGCTTCAATATAGGCATTAACATAACTGACATAAAACTGCGTGTCATTACTGACCGACGTATCCTGCTCAACCCGTTTTTTCACTTCCTGAGCCAGACGGTCAGCCTGCCCCTGCTGCCACAACGCCACAAAATTCTCATCCACAATCTGTGAAACCGCCCCCAGATTGCGTTCATAAATCTGTGCCATCCGGTCAGCGACCTGCTGTGCCTGTGTCACCTGCTGCTGTTGCGCGGTACGCTGACCCGCCAGGGTCTCCTGTTGCTGCAACAACGGTTTCATCGCTTCCTGACGCTCCAGAATATTGCTGTTCGCCAGCGATTTACTGTCAAACAGGGCCTGCGTCTGCATGTACTGCTCATGCGCCTGCGCCCTGTTCTGCAACAGGGCATTCTGGGCTTTCATCGCCGCCTGCGCCTGTTCCGCCGTCATATTGTTCCCCAGCGCCATACTGCCCTCACCGACAGCCGTACTGTGCTGCCCCGTGGCCACGGCCGTGTCCCCCAGTGACACGTTTTTGGCCTGTAAAGCGCAGGAATAACTGACAACCAGCGACAAAAGCGTTACTTTAACTCCCGTCGTTTTCATGACGTCATGTTTCCTCTTTTTAACATACCCAATGAAGCGGCCGGGTAAGCCGTGCTGCAACACGGTTTACCCACTCCCTGCTCCACCCGTTTCATCATCCCGGCACCCGGGGCGGTAATCCCCGTTTCCGTTCAGGTTCATCCGCCACCCGGAATACCGCGTCCGGCTCACTGCATCCGTATTTTCACCATACGATAACCTCAGCCGGTCACCCCGGCGCTCGGGGCGGTAACCCCCGTTCCCGGTCAGGTTCATCCGCCACCCGGAATACCGCGTCCGGCTCACTGCATCCGTATTTTCACCATACGATAACCTCAGCCGGTCACCCCGGCGCCCGGGGCGGTAACCCCCGTTTCCGGTCAAGTTCATCTGCCACCCTGAACGCCGCTTCCAGCTCACTGCATCCGTATTGCTCCATCAGCACCCGCCGTTGCTGCTTCTCCTCTTTTTCCGTCATCCCCAGCGCCAGATATAAGCTCGGCTGTACCACCCGGAACAGCGCCTCCACTTTCCGCGCCAGCACCACCCCTTCCGTGTAACAGCCGGAGAGTTTGGCTGCGGACAGCAGCACCTGTTTCTGCTCCTCACTGAGCGTCTTAAAGCGGGCGATTGCCTCCACCTCTTTCTGCGGCATCGTCAGACACACCCACCACTCCGCCATATTGAGCATTTTCTCGGCACAGTCCGGATAGTCATCGAGGTTCTGGGTCGCCAGCCACAGCCAGGCCCCCAGTTTCCGCCACATTTTCACCACTTTGGTCACATAGGGGGATAACAGCGGGTTGACCGTCACGATATGCGCCTCATCCACCACAAAATTAATGTCCCGGGCCCGGTACTGATCCCGCTCGGCAATATTGTTGATGGAGTTGATAAGACTCACCATCGTCAGCGCCATCTGGGCCTCATACCCTTCCCGCGCCAGGTGCCCCAAATCAATCAGGGTCACATCCGCCTCCGGCCACAGCTCCCCCGGCAGATTAAACAGCTCATGCTCAAAACTGCCCGGTTCGGTAAACATCCCCAGGGATTCCGCCATTTCGGCCGCTTTCGCCCGGCGCTGCGGATTTAATGCCCGCCCTTCCTCTTCACCTTCCCCCCGGGAGAGGGCATACAGCGCCTCCTGCAAATCCGCCGGCAGCATC
>NZ_CAWPCB010000047.1:0-2735 GCF_963886535.1 Proteus sp. G2675 | reverse complement strand
GGGCCCCCGCCATCAGCGCCCGGCGGATCATCGCCCGGTCAGCCCGCTTCAGCTCCGCTTCTTCCCGCACATCCCCGCCGGTGATCATCATGCGGGCGGAGATTTCCATTTCCCCCAGAATGTCACGCTGCCCGTCATCATCCTCAGATTCACTGTCCGTCTCGGGCAGTTCATCCGCATTCAGTGCCAGACGCTGTTCATCCATCATCAGCAGCTGATGCGCATCCGCAAACAGCGGCAGACGCACCCCGCTGCCGGGCTTGACACTGACCTTATTGACACTCAGCCCCAGACTGGCGTAATAGTCCGCCAGTAAACCAAAGGAGTTACCGGCCTCCGCAATAAACAGACGCGGACGGCGGACCGCCATCAGCTGCGATAACTGTGCGCATAAGGTGGCGGATTTACCGGCCCCGGTGGGACCGAATAACAGCAGATGCGCATTCTGGGTACGATCCTGTTTATTCTGCGGATCAAAGGTCAGCACCCCGCCGCCCCGGTTAAAGAAACTCCAGCCGGGATGCCCGGTGCCGCTGGTGCGCCCGGTCACCGGCAGTAATCCGGCCAGGTGCTGTACCCAGGTCAGCCGGGTATACCAGTGTTTTTTATCCGTCTGCGGGTCAAAACACATCGGCAGGGCACGCAGATACCCGTTCAGCGGCGCCACATCATATTCCGGCTTCACCGGCTCCAGACCGGCATTCAGCAGCGTGGCCGTCAGATCCACGCGCTTTTTGTTCAGTTCCTCCACCGAGCCGGCACGCAGCAGCAATGACAGGGAGGCCCGGTAAAGCTTATGGCGGTGCCCCAGTAAACCTCTGGCGGTTTCCACGTCCCGGCGGGTACGCTGCGAGTCGGTGTTTTCCCCCACCGAGTTTTTCCCCAGCCGGGTAAATTCCTGCTCCAGCGTATCCTGGGGCTGTGTGACGATGGTCATCGACAGCATCGTCCCTTCCGGAAACAGGTCCATCAGCGCATTGATATTTTTGTCACCGCGCTTCTGCTCCCCGGTCAGGTGCCCCGGCCCCGGGGCTTTACGCAGTTTTTCGATATTCACCACACCGTGCGCCAGGTTATCAAACCACCACACGCCGTTTTCCACATCCGACCGGGGCGGGGTAAACCACAGCGTTTCCGCAAAATCCTTCAGCACCGGCAGGGTGCCCGGGGCTTCCTCCGCCGCCGGCCAGTACGCCCCTTCCCGGTACAGCGTCTCCCGGTCCACCCAGTCAGGGGCCGGATTGAAATGACGCAGCAGCCACTGATGCACCTGCCTCCCGTCCTGGCGGACACACTGCACGCCGGCACTGCCCAGACTGCTGACCAGCCGGTCACACATCTGATTGAGCATCGCCACCGGCGGCATCGGATCGGTATAGCTGTTCCCCAGCCGGCGGTAAACCACCATCCGGGTCCGGCGCTGCTGTCCGCGCCAGGGTTGTCCGGTCACCTCCGTGTCCTTAAACAGCCCTTCCGGACGGGCAATCCCCCGTAAATGACGCGCCATTTCGGTCAGCCAGGCTTCGGTAAACGCGGTGCCCCGGGCCGCCGGCAGGATATAGTCCCGCAATGTGGCCAGTGTGACGCTCACGTCGTCCTCATCCTGACAAAAAAACTGCACCACCCACGGGTTATCATCATGCTCATCCAGACTGTCCTGAAGCGCATCCTCCACCGCATCCCGGATTTCGAGCAGACGGCCGGCAGAGCGCCCTTCCGTCGGCGCCGGCTCAACGGCATACACCGCCCCGACCGACACCCCGTCATCAAGCAGCAGGCATTGCTCCTCATCCAGAAATTCCACCCAGGGCAGGTAATCAATAAAGGACGGATTCGCATGGTAAATCTTCTGCTCATCCGCCCGGGTCATTTTTCCCGGCCGGGAAAGCGGCTGACGGCCTAAACCGGCATTCTCTGCCGGTGTACTGCGGTGTACGGTTTTGTCAGCCTTGTTTTCATCCGTTTTTTCAGCAGAAACCGCCTGCGCTTTCCGGCGTGAGCGGAATAATGAAAATCCCATCACAAGCCCTCCACACGCTCACCCGGCAGGGCATACTGCACTTGATGGTAAAACGGAAACACCGTACTGTATCCCGGCACCGGCAGATTGCCGGCCGAGAGATGCGGGAACACATACATCACCATGTCCGGGTTCGGCAGACGCGGAAACTGCTGATGGATCTCACTGCTTTGTGTCCGGGTATACGCGGTGTCCGCCTGCTGAAGGCGCGCGGCTTCATCATTCGTCAGGGCGCGTCGCAGGGCGCTGCGGGCGGTCTCCGTCACCGTCCGGCTGTCCGCCGCACCGTTCGGATCAGCCTGTCTGCCGGACCAGATGGCCATCATGTCGCTGTTTCCCGCCGGCAGCAGCTCCTCTTTGGAGGTGGCACAGCCGGCCAGCAACAACACCAGTGCGCACAGCACTCTGCTTTTCATCACACATTTCATCATTCTCATGATATGACGCCTCCCGCGCCCTTCAGGATCGCCCCCCGGCAGGTCAGCCGGGCAAACTCACCGTGACAGCTCAGTTCAGATAGTGAAAAAGGCACACATTGCCAGCCGGCTTTATCCGGCGCCTCCCCTTTAAAAACGGTGTACAGCAGGCGATCCCAGTCACTGTCCTGCGGCCACGCCTCATCCCGCGGGGCAAACCGGTAAACGGTAATGTCGTTGTCACTCAGCCCCACCCGGTGACGGCCCACAGACAGAACCGCCCCGGGCGTCTCACCGGC
>NZ_CAWPCB010000046.1:0-2148 GCF_963886535.1 Proteus sp. G2675 | reverse complement strand
CTGCCACGCCAGCTGTATCGTCGCCGGTGACATGCCGGCAATCAGCTGCTGTTGCTCCTCATCAAACACCTGATGACCGGCCACCGTCAGGCAAAAATGACTTCCGGTACAACCGGCCTGTCCGGCACTGAACACAAACACCAGCGGAAACGTCACCGGCGTCACAGCCGGCACCCCCGGCTTCGCAAAATACGTCACTCCAGACCTCCTTCCTCACCCTCTGTCAGTGAAAAACCGTAATTCACCCGGCGTCCCTGCGATTCATAATCCACCGGGATCTGACGGCTGATATGCACCGCGACTTTCTGCCCCGGCGGCACATACACCGCATCAAAGGTCTGCCCGTAGCGGGATTTCACCCAGTCTGCCACATCCTTAAACCCGCCGCCGATGGCACTGCCCAGCGCCGCTTTCCCCGCATCCCCGGAGAGCGAGGAGGTGATACCGTACCCGTTGTTCTGCGCGGTATACTGACTCTGCGACATCGCATCCCCGGCCGAGGCCGCTGCCGTCAGGGCAAACAGGGTCGGCAGATAGGTGCCGGCATTGGTTTTACGTTCACCGCTGATACACGGGATCCCGCTCTCATCTGAAATCCAGCCGAGCGACCCGCCGTTATTACGGGCATTCTGTCCGCTGTTGGCCTGACTGCCGCCGTCCGTCCGGTCAGCCGGCTTCGGCACCGTGCGGATCGTGCCGTCCGTAAAAACAAAGGTGATCGAGGTGATATCCCCGCGCACACAGGACAATGTCCAGTCACCGGTGGCCGAGCCGCTGATCACCGCCCCTTCCACATCCGGTAACTCAATGCCGTTCGCCGTGAGGTTGTCTTTTCCCACCACCACCTTGAACGGATACGGATCGGTCACTTTACCGTCAATGGGCACCCGCCCCAGCAACGCCGTCATCGCCTGGCTGCCCACCAAGGTGGCATTCTCCGGTATCGTGTACGCCGGTTCGGTATGGGCCTCACCGTCCGCTGTACCGGAGAGCGTGCGCTGATTTTTGGCCACCCGGTCCAGTTCCGCTTTCTGACGGGTAATGGCGTTATCCTCCAGAAAAGAGGTCGGAAACGCCGGTTTAGCCGGTTGTCCGTTCACCATCCGCCCCGGTTCAGCCGGTTGTGCATCCTGCGGCTCAGCCCACAGCAACCCGTCTTTCACCGTCAGTCCGCTGCCCCCGGTATCCAGCCCCAGTCCCAGCGGAATATCGTCTTGTCCGCTGCCCTGAGCCGGCTGACCACCTGATGCTGTCAGCGTTTCCCCCAGGCTATCCAGACGCCGCATCAGTGTCTGCTGCTCCTGTTGCAGGGCACGCTGCTGACTCTCCGCTTCCTGACGGACGGAAGCCACCGCAGACTGGATCTGCCCCGACACATTCTGCTGCCGGTTACGCAGCTGCGCATTCTCTTCCAGCAATTTCTCATTCTGGGCGATCAATTCCGCCTGACGGTCACGTACCGTTTTCATAGTGCCAATCAGCGTCCTCAGTGTATCGGCCGGGGTATCCCCCTCAATCCCGAGTGACTTCAGCTCCCCTGGGTCAAGGTCATTGATTGACTGAGACAGGTTGTCCTGTCCGCTGCCGGTGACCGGCGTGTCGGGCTGGCAGCTTTTGATACCAATCAGCACCGCCAACGCCAGTGCGGACGGCACCAGAATTTTGACCAGCGTATTGGATTTCACTTTCATCGGGCTTTCCCTCCCGTCCTCCGGACAGGCGGCTCCGCAGGAAACGCCTTATCCGGTTTGCCTTTCATCACCAGATACACTGTGGTGGTATCCTCCGGTGTGCCCTTCGCGTCCAGCCACTGATGCTGGAACGTGGCGCTGACAAACTGCCCCTGCAACTGACGGGGATCCAGCACGACTTTCTGAGCGGACTGATTGGTCAGTTTCACCGCCACCACCCGGTACTCCGCCGCCTGCCAGCCGGCCAGCGGCCGCGCGATCAGTGGTTCAGACGGGTAGAGTGCTGTCAGTGTTTTTGGTAAGGTCAGTGGCAAAGGTTGTACGCCGGACACCGGCTCCACCGTTCTTAACGGTGCATACAGACTCTGGGCGGCATAACGGGTCAGTAAGACCGGTAACGGCGCCGGATAACGGGTTTTCGCTTTGCGGTCCACGCTTTCCGGTACGGCATCGGCTG
>NZ_CAWPCB010000045.1:0-259 GCF_963886535.1 Proteus sp. G2675 | reverse complement strand
TGCTCAGCTTGCAGTCTGGCTAGGCGCTCTTGCTCCGCCTTTTCCTGCTCAGCTTGCAGTCTGGCTAGGCGCTCTTGCTTCGCCTTTTCTTGCTCAGCTTGCAGTTTGGCTAGGCGCTCTTGCTCCGCCTTTTTTTGCTCAGCTTGCAGTCTGGCTAGGCGCTCTTGCTCCGCCTTTTTTTGCTCAGCTTGCAGTTTGGCTAGGCGCTCTTGCTCCGCCTTTTCCTGCTCAGCTTGCAGTCTGGCTAGGCGCTCTTGCT
>NZ_CAWPCB010000044.1:0-366 GCF_963886535.1 Proteus sp. G2675 | reverse complement strand
GCTGCCCCCGCAGCCTGCCCGCTGCGTCTGACGCTCTGACTGTCACGCTGCGTACTGACTTCACCGCTGTACACCACCCGCACCGGCTCCAGCTTCCCTTTACCGGCAGTGGCCGTCACATCCAGCAACAGGATTTCCCCGCTTTCCACATCCTGTAACTGAAGACGAGTCTGCGGGAAGGCGCTTTCCGCCCGCAGGTACACCGCCCCTCCGGTACTCTGGATCCGCAGTTTCTCATTCAGAGACGGTGGAAAACCGACACGCACATTTTTTTCCACAAACACAATGCGCTCTTCCCCCACATGCAGAGAAACCGGTAACGGAATACGCTCCCAGCGGACCAGCTCTACCGCCTGCACCGGCAGC
>NZ_CAWPCB010000043.1:0-1697 GCF_963886535.1 Proteus sp. G2675 | reverse complement strand
CAGCGGCAGAGCGGCCACAGAAAACACCGCCGAAATCCCCAGAGCACAGGCCGTCAGATGACGTTTTATGCTCATTGACTGACCTCCTTATTCTGCTCCGCCGCTTCCAGACGCTGAGGCAGCCCGTCATAGCAGTCCAGGGCCAGACCAAACGGATTACTTTCCGGATCGCCCTCCCAGCGCACCACTTTCACCGGATAACGCACCGTCGCTCGCTTGACCGGCTCCGCGCTAAAATATTCATCCGCTACCAAATCCAGGCGCACGATCCAGTTATCCCGGTCAATCACCCGGACTTTATCCTCACTGAACCCGCGTCCCGGGATCTCATACACCACCCGGGAACGCCCTTTCAGCTCCCCGAGCGTAGTACGGTAAGCAGCCTCTTTCTCAAAATACGCCCGGCAGGACGGCGTCAGATAGGCACTGAGCTGTGCAATCTTTCGCGGATAATCCACCTCGCCGTCTTTCGGCCAGGCATTCAGTTGCTGAAAAATATAAAAGCTGAAAGCGTACACCGTCGGCAGCGGCACTTCCCACCATGCCCGGGTACTGCCGGAGCGCAAATCCGGCGGATTATGGATCGTCAGTTTAGCCGGCGCCCGCATCCAGCCGGCAAAGGCCACAAACAGGCAGAGCACCAGCACCCCGCAGATCATCCGCAGTGTCAGAATGTGCTGGTCCCGGTTTTGCAGGGCATGACGAAATTTACTCATGGCGGCCTCCGGCGATATACCGGCACAGTGACAGCGCCTGCGTCCGGCGTAAAAACCAGCCCTGAGATACGGTGATGAGGGATTTTTCAGTCAGCCGTCCGGTCAGCGGCAATGTGCGGGCAAACCCGGTTTGCAGTTTCCAGGACAATCGGCGGTAGAGATAATTTTCCGGTTTTCCGCGTTTGATACGGGTCAGAAAAGTGCCGCCAAAAAACACCACCAACAGCGGCATTATCAACGCGCCGGTCGGCAGGATCACCCACCCGGCCAGCGGTAACAGCGGGATACTGATAACGCTCCCGCCCACACAACCGACACCGGCGGCGGCAAACATTTCATGGGTGGTAAATCCGCGAAAGACGGTGGGCTCTGCATTTAAGCGATCCGGCATAAAATCGATGGTCTGCATCGTTGCCTCCGCTTAAAAAATAATGGTGGCGGATTTTCCGGCCAGCCAGACGACCGCCACAATCAGGACGACACCGACTACAATAATTGTACCGAATTTACCCCAGCCAGCCTTTTGGTCGCGCACTTCATTGAACGTGGTGACCGCGGCAATGGCCACCACGATAAAAGCCGTCGCAGCCACAACCAGCCCGCCAATCACAATGCCGTCATTAAGATAGCCTTTAATGGTGTCCATCAGTCCGCCGCCGCCACCGGAAGAAGGGGGTTCCACCGAAGGCAGTGCGGCATACGCCGGCATCAGACTGAATAAAGTGAATAACGTCACCACTGACGCACCAATACGACGGACACCACGTCCCCAAAATGATTTCATATCCATAAAATGACCTTTCATTCTGTAAAATAAATTAAACAGCACACTCAACTGGCAAACATCCAGATGCAGACCACCAGTAATATCACTGCCCGGACAGCAAACTGCCCCACCCTTGCAGTACGAACATTTTCATTTGCCCAGCCCCGGTAAACATCAACCAGTCCCCAGGCTGCCCATAAAAACAGCACCGCCAG
>NZ_CAWPCB010000042.1:0-5499 GCF_963886535.1 Proteus sp. G2675 | reverse complement strand
GTAATCCCCGCGCAGCGGCTCCGCCACATTAACCGGCACCGTGGGCTGGGCCCGGGAAGGCTCCAGATAGCGGACAATCCCCTGCCGGATAATCTCCACCTCTCTGGAGGCGCGGGAATAATCAAAATAAAAACGGGCGTGATTGTCCTGATTTGCCTGAATACGGGCGCGCTCCAGGCTGGCCTGGATGTGATCGAGCTGCTTTAACGTCAGCGCCAGTTCATCTTTTTCAGCGGCCTGAGCAGGCAATACCCCAAATGCACTGACAACCAACGCAAACAGGGAAATAAGCGGAGAAAATAATCGCATAACGACTCCTTAAAGACGGTTAACGTGGAGTCAGGGTAAAAAAGGCGGACAGAAAAAACAGCAAACAATTAGTTTTCCAAATTTTTTAATTTTATATTGCTTGCTTTTTGCGAAAATAGCTGAAATGAATAAATAAAAGTGAGCCTATGAGTCAGACCATCACCCGAAAAACTGGGCATTTTGCCTGGTGTGCACTGGTTGCCCTGCATCTGGCCCGCAGGGAGGGGCTGGTGCAGTCCGACATGCAGAAAAACCTGTTTTTAATACGCTGGCTGGCAACCGCCAAAAAGCAACGCCGTTTTGACCGTGACGTTACGCCGGATATTGACTGGCTGCTTCAACAGGGACGTACACTGGGGAGCCGGGCCAAACTGCCACAAAAACTGGATTATCTGTACCGCTCCTGTACAGGCGCATTACACGAGCAGAGCGATCTGTTCCGGCTCACTTATGCGCTTGAATCGGCCAAGGAGGCAGGCTTTGCCTATCAGTTATTGAGTGATAAATCGTGGCACAGACGACATGCGGTGAGCCCGGATACGCTCAGCAACACCATCTGTTTATCCAAAAATGCACTGGAGCAGGCTTTTGATACTGACGGTCATCAGACCGCACACCTACCTGTAAAAATCGGAGGTGATATCGCCGCACTAGCTGAACTGCTGACACAATGTGGCTGGCAACTCATCACGACAGACAACCCGCCACTTTATTTACTGCTCACACTCATCAATCCATCAATCAGCGCAGGATAACCCCATCACACCACTGACGCGCGGCCTAGCCGCTTGTCTGCTGACAGAGACACACAAAAACAAGTGTTGTGTGTCTCTGCCCAGCGCCTATAAATATTTTTTAAATGACGCGGTAGCCACTGCCACCGCAAGCCCGAACAACAGAGCCGCCGGTAACAACACCAGATTAGGGTAAATGGCAGACGGCCAGGACAGATAAATCATGCACGGAACAAAAAAGGCCGGCTTAACAAAACGCTTGGCGTGGTGATACACAAAACTGGATTCATACCCGGCACCATAACGCCGCAAATCACGCCGGTTAAAGCCTTCCACCATGCCCACCAACAGCACCATAACAAACAGGGGCATCGACAGCACCAGAATAGTCACCCGGATAAAAAAGGTCAGCGTCACATAAACCGTCGCCAGCAGATAGTCTCTCAGCTCGGACACAAACCAAATCCGCCAGTCATCCAGTTCACGGGCAACTGCATTCCCGCTGACAGGATACACGTTCTGCCAGCTCTCCATCAGCCCGGACTCCACAAACAGCCACCGGTATGCCTGTTCAACGGTATGAGCCAGCCACTGCGCCGGACTGGACATCAGCAGACTACGGGTAAACCCTTCTGACAGATACTCGCTCTCGGTTAACATCACCTGCCGGCTGTGCTCCGCCCCTTCGTCCGCCCAGAAAAACGCAATCCCGACCCACTCAATCAACAGACTGCATACCCAGGAGGCCAGTAATACCCCGATGATGGCCCACGGCCAGTGCCACAACAATTTAGCCGGCAAACCGGGGTCTTTTGCCGGGTGACGCGGGGTTTCCTGACGTACCTCAGCAGTTGCCATCGTTGCCCCCTTCGGTATCCGGTGCCATCTCAGCCACATTCATACCGCCGCTGTCATGCCGCGCATCCGAAAATGATGACGCAGTCCACCAAGTTTCGCCGGTACGGTAATTTTTCTCCATATACTGTGCGATTTTTTGTAAATCCGGTGGCATCAGGGCATCAGCCTCTGCCGCCGGCAGGGGCATCCTGATTTTCCATAACTTCCCGCCTTCCAGCAGCGCAAACGCCTGTCCTTTCGGTAACTGAATAATATCTGCCGGTAACAGCAGCGGTTTAGCCACCATACTGACCCTGTCCTGGGTATTGGAGGTAAAATCACTCCCCTGCCTCGGATTGGAAATATCGGTGATCCCGGATACCAGGGTTTTGGTGTAAATATCCACTTCCGGTAACTGTTCCGTCAGTAATTTCGCGGTCATCAGTTCACGGACACGCAACATCACCAGCGTATTAAAGTTACCGGTGACCTGCGCCGATTTCGCCGCATTCCCCAGCCGGGCTTCAATATCAGACCAGGTCTGTGTGTAGGCCGTCACTTCAATCCCCGCGCCGCCGCTCTTGTTCAGTAACGGAATAAATTCATCCCCCATCAGTTCATTAAATTCATCGCAATGCAGGCTGATCGGTAATTTTCCGGCGTGCTCATCCTCCGGCAGTCCATCCTGAGTCCCGAATTTATAAATATGCCCGGCTACCGAGACCAAATCCGCAAACATGGAATTCCCCACCGCTGCCGCCACTTCCGCATCCGATAACGCATCCAGCCCGACATATACAATCCCTTTTTTCCGAATCACCTGCTGCCAGTCAAAAATCGGACGGGGATCCTGCATATTGGTGTAATCCGGCGACAACAGGGCGGCAGTTTTTCCGGTAGTCAGTTTTTCCAGTAACGGCAGCAGAGAAGCCACTATTTTATCAAAATAGGTCCGGTCATAACGGATCGCACTGCGCAGCCCGTCCAAAATCGGATCATAGATTTTTTTCCCTTTCTCACTACTTAACGCCAGCTCCGTTGCCCAGATAGCCACAGCTTTCGGATCACTTTGCAGATGACGGGGCACATCCTCGACCGTCAGCGCGTTCTGCGCATTCTCGATTTGGGCAAACAAATCAGGTAGTTGTGCTTTAATCACCTGCATCGAATATGTCTGATAGAGTTCCCCGATATTGGTGACATAACGTAAAATTTTGGCATAATCCGGACGCTCCCCCAGAGCAACCAGTGCCCGGGCAATGATATTAACAAACCGCCAGGCAAACTCCCGGAACGCCGCGCTGTTCCCTTCCCCGGATAACTGGCCGGCAACCCGCCCCGCGACTTCCGATACTCGGCCAAAACGCCCGATGGCGTTATAACGGGCACTGATATCAGGCCAGCCCAAGTGAAAAACATAAAACTCCTCACTGCGCCCCGCACGATGCGCTTCCGCCCACATCCGGCGCAATAAATCCGCATCCCCTTTCGGATCAAAAACAATCGTGATATTCCCCCGGCGGATATCCTGAGTGATCAGCACTTCCGCCAGACGGGTTTTGCCGACACGGGTGGTCCCCAGTACCAGCATATGACCAACCCGTTCACGCAAATCCATGGTCACATTCACCTCATCCGGCTCCACACCGTGTAACACCGGATTCCCCCCCACCGGCGGCAGCGGGCGGACCGGATTCAGCCAACTGTCTTTTTGCAAAAGCCGGCAAACCGCCGGAAAACGGGATTCAAAACGGAGTTCAAACTGCCGGGCCAGCCGGTAATGTGCCGGCGGCTGAACATACCGCTCCACTTCCGGACGCTGGGTTTCCAGCAGGCGTTGCGTGTGTTTTTGCTGCCACTGAAACCCTTTTCCCAGAAACAGACGCTGCCGGCTGACCGGCACCTGTGCCGACGTCACCTGATAGCGGGGCAGACGCCGGAGATTCCGGCGGTAACGTAATACCCGGAATCCCTGATGTGCCCGCAATGCGGAAAAACCGGCAAACGCACCGGCGGTGACATAACTCACGGACGGAGACAATGCCACTGCCCAGGGTGCTACCGCACACACAAACGCCGCCCCGCCGGACACCAGAGCACTGTTCAATTCCACGGCCGGTCGCAGCCAGGCCTCTATCACATAACGATCACTCATTCTCTCAAACTCTTTTTTGGTGTTACCCCGGAAAACAGTGTTTAAAAATTCACCGGTGTTTCCAGTGGAAACAGTGTTCAAAAATCATCCAGCGTTTCCACTGGAAACACTGTTTGAAAATTCACCGACACGTCCGGAAAACAATGTGCTCACTGCACTCAACCCCAGGGAGGATCTGACGGATTTTCTTTTTCCGGTACACGCGATTCTTTCCCGTGACAGTGACGATGACGGCGGGCAGGACGGTTTTTTTTCCCCAGGAGTCTCATCACAACAAAGAACACGCACCACATCAGCACGGCCAACCAGAATGCCGGGGAGTCAACCCCATCTGAAGGCCATATCGGCGGTAACATTACTTCACCTGCTGGGTCAACCCGGTTTCCGTGATCAGAACTGGGTAATGTGATAACTGAAGACGGTGAGCCAAATCGGTGCCAGAAGCTGGGGAGAGCAGTCCTCCCTGAGCCAGCGCCTGAAGCGCCTGTAACCCGGTTTCCGATTTCACATTCACCACCATCCCGGCCGCATTCATTGCATTCAGCTGGGCTGCGTGCTGTGTGAGCCATGCCCGGGATAACGGATCATCCCCCACCAGATACAGTGCCCCAATCCCCGGTAAATGCAGGACGCGGTCATCCACCTCCCCCGGCGTCATTTCCGGTGTCTCAACCGGCAACACCATTGACGGGGCCATCACGGACGGCAGAGGGCGGGACGCCGGCTTTGCTGTCCATTCATTCGGGGCATTATTTATCGCGTCATAAAAAGGTGCTGCCGGTTGCCCGCCATAATCCGCCACCACCGTTAATGCCGCCTGACTGCCGCCGGCTGCGCAAAACAGCAGCATCCCCAAGACGGGCAGGGGATAAAAGGCTCGCGTTGTCTTTTCTTCAGGATTATTTCGCATCGGTTTTGTTCTCCGGTTCTATCCACACAAACGATACAGCCCGATCTGTACTGACTGCCGGTAAATGAGCGGGAACGGGTTGTGTACCGCCCATCAGTGTCGCCAGCTGACGCCGGACACTATTTTTATAGCGTACTGCGGGCTGACCGCCCGCCGGATGGTGATAACAGCCGGCGGCACGGATCCAACTACCCGGTGACGCCTCATAACAGCGGCGCAGGATGCGGGCGGCCACATGCAAATTGGTATAAGGATCAAAGGCCTCCCAGGCGGAACGGAAGTGATGCCCGTTCCAGCCCCAGTTCACCTGTGCAATCCCCACATCAATACGTCTGGGGGATGTCGTCTGTAAAAACGACTGTAAAGCCTGCCAGGCGGCCTGCCGTGTCGGATAACGGTATCCTTTACCAGCCACATTCAGCGTCCACGGCCAGGGATGGATTTCACCGGCCTGCGGGTGATGTGCCGGTAATGTCCAGGATGACTCCGTCAGTGCCAGGGAATACAGGGCTTCTGCTGGTACATTCTCCTGCCGGGCCACCTCACGGTAGCCC